>JBLHKS010000043.1:0-42421 GCA_047620505.1 Verrucomicrobiales bacterium
AATGCGGCGGCTGAATCGGCGCGAGTATTCGAATACGATTCGTGAGCTTTTCGGTTTTGAGGTGCCAGCCGATATGATTCCGGAAGACGGCGAGGCGGCGACTTTTGACACGGTTGGCGACGAGCAGTTTTTTACTTCGTTCCACTTCGAAAAGTATCTCGACCTGGGCCGCGAAATTGCAGCTCGAGGTTTCGAATTTGCCGGCAAGCCGCGGGCGGAATCGACGATTGTCAGGCGGGAGCCGGAGGAAAATATCACTCATCGATTGCGCGCGGTTTTGACGGATCTCGATGAGAAGATGCGGATGAAGAACGAGGGTAAAACTTGGCAGGAAATGGGTTTCAAGGACGAAGGCGAAATGCAAATCGTCTTCAGCCAATTCAAAAATCGAGCGGGTAAGCCACGGTCGTATCTGGCGTATCCGTTAGTGGAATCCGGGATGTATTTTGTTGACGCTAACAATGAAACCAAGCGTTTCGGAGTTAATCGAGGCGGGGCCGACCCGAGGGCGACTTTCCGCTTTCGTGTGCGCACCGGAGTGGTCGGTGCGCCGCCCGAGATTCGGAAATTTCTTCTGGTAACCGATAATGTCGGCCCGGTCGGCGTGATGAAAGTTCGAGGGACCGCCGAGTCACCGGAAATCATCGAAATGACCTACCGACCGAAGATGGGCCAGCGAAGCGTGAGTCTTCAAGTGACGGAAAACCGCGCTGACATTCGCGTGCTCGATGCGTATCGGAAGCGGATTGACCCGGATGGCGAGTGGGCGTCGATGTGGATGGATTGGCTCGAGATCGAAGGGCCGATTTACGATGGGGAGCGAGCGCTTTTTGAGCGTCTGCTTCACCCGGATCCGCCGGAACGCGGGAAGCAGACGATGGCTTGGAACAGCTCAAACGCGAGAGAGCTGATCGAGCGATTCACCTTCGAGGCATTCCGTCGCCAGGCTCCAGAATCGGCTTATGTCGACAGTTTGATGGCGTTGTTTGAAGAGGATCTCGCTGGCGGTCAGCAATTTCATCAAGCCATGGGTGAGGTCATCGGAATCATCCTGTCCTCCCCCCAATTCCTGTTCATTCAGGAAGCTGGTCCGAAGGAATCCGGCGAGAAGCGAGAGCTGGGTGAGCGCGAGTTCGCAATTCGGCTTTCCTATTTTCTCTGGAGCTGTCCGCCGGATGAAGAGTTGTATCGGGTAGCGGAAGACGGAACGTTGACGCAGTCGAAAGTTCTGAGCGCGCAGGTCGATCGGATGCTCGGTGATCCCAGATCTGAGGCGTTCGTTGAAGGTTTCGGTAGTCAGTGGGCGGACCTCGGGCGCTTCGATGCGATCACTGTGGACGAGCAGGCGCACTTTCATTTCAACAAGGGCGTCAGGTTCTCGGCTACCCGCGAGGTGCTCGCATTTTTCCAAACGTTAGTCGATGAAAACCTCCCGGCTTCGAATCTGATCACGTCTAATTTCGTCGTTATCAATTCGCTCCTCGGCGAGCATTATGGGATTCCAGAGGCTGATTCGGACGCATTCCAGAAGGTTGTGCTGCCCGCCGGATCGCCGCGGGGAGGTCTGTTAGGCCAGACGGCGATTCTGACTCTTGGGTCAAACGGCGAGCGCTCCTCGCCCGTGATTCGCGGAGCTTATGTCATGGAAAAACTGCTTCACGACAAGCCTGCTCCACCGCCGCCGAACGTGCCGGAGCTCGGCGCGGCATCGAAAAAGCCAGCGACGAATCGGCAGATGGTCGAACTCCACCAGAAGCAGGCAGTTTGCGCGTCGTGTCATCAAAAAATGGACGTGATCGGTTTCGGATTGGAGAATTTCGACACCATCGGACGCTGGCGAGAAACCGAGAAAGTCGGCCGCCAGGTAGTTGCGATCGAACCCGGCGGCGAGTTGCCTGACGGAGCCGCATTTGAGGACGTGGCAGGGTTAAAAAACGTGTTGGCGAACCACCAGCAGCTGCTGGCAGAGGAATTGGTGGAATCGCTCCTGAATTACGCGCTCGGCAGGACGATTGAGTTTTCCGATGGAGATGATGTCGAGGCGATTCTGCAAAAGCTCGAGAGCGACCAATATCGAGTACGTTCGATCATCCATGAGGTCGCGGCGAGTTCGGTTTTTGGGATCAAATAGGAATTTGACCACGTTGACGTCGCCGCACAATGGGCTCACGTTCAATGTGATGCGCGATTGTCCAAAAATTCTTCGATGGCTTCTAGCGGCGGCATTGTGGTTTCTTTTCGCGCAGGCCGTGACGGCTCAGGAGCTTGGACAGCCCGTTCAGCTCACGGATTCGGAGATCGAGGCGCTGACGGTCGAGCCCAAGGCTAAGGAGCCTGAGTCCACCCAGAAAGCGGCCGCTGACGGTCCGATTGCCGGGTTTACGGTCGATACCACGAATCGCAACGACGTGCTTGAGCTCTATCATACAGTTTACTTGGCATCGGAGAATTTTAAGGCGACTCATGGCTGGACGGGCGATGTCGATGCCTGCGATGAGGGGACGACATCGAACGATTTGATCGAGGATACCCGCCGCCGAGTGAATTATTTTCGTGCGATGGCGGGCCTGACCTCGACGATCACGTTTGACGCAACGAAGAACGCAAAAGCGCAGGAAGCGGCGCTGATCATGTCTCGGCAGAATAGCCTTTCGCATAACCCGAATGTCGATTTTGCCGGCAATCCTTGCCTCTCAGCCGACGGGCAGGAGGCGGCGAGTAGCGGAAATCTTTCGCTAGGCAACTACGGGCCGAATGCGATCAATGGGCAATTGATCGACGACGGTTCGAACAATGCTGTCGCAGGACACCGGCGTTGGATTCTATATTCGCGGGCTCAGGAAATGGGCACAGGCGACATACCGGGGGACGACGTGCCGTCCGCTCTTCCAAACTATAATGAGAGCAATTGTCTCTATGTGATAGGAAACTTTGCCTCGGCCCCAAGTCCGGCACCGGAGATCGCGTGGCCGCCAGCGGGCTTCGTGCCGTATCATCTTGCGCCAAACGATGCCCAAGCATTTCCAAGGTGGTCGTTTTCGTATCCGGAGGCCAATTTCGCTGCTGCGACCATAACGATGACGCAGGGCGCAACGCCCATCACGGTTACGAAGGAGACTGTGCAGAATGGATTCGGGGACAACACAATTGTTTGGCGCCCGAGTGGTATCCCGGGCACCGCGCCGGCGTCGGACACGACTTATACCGTTACGATTAGCGGCATCACAGGGGCTCCTTTTTCAAGCCGAACCTACGACGTCACGCTAATCGATCCGTTCGATTTGAATGACGAAGTTGTGGTCACCGGCCCCGCCTCTCCGCCTGCCGGAGCGGCAACGGCTTTCAACTTTAATGCAATCACAGGTGCCAGTGGATACGAAGCTTGCATCGGTTCTTATGTAGTTGGAGCCTGGACCGAAGGAGCCGAAGCCGCGCCCGTTCCAGATGTGATCGATAACACGGACGGCAGCTACGGTCTTTTCGGGGCACACTCGAAAGCGACAGGCTCACGCGGATTTCATCTGGCGACCCCGGAATTCAGACTCTTCAACAACTTCGTCATCGATCGGCAGGTCATTCCCGAATCAGGCAGCCAGGTTCAGTTTAAATATCGTCGCCTTTTCATGCATGCGTCTACGAAGTTGAGAGTGCAGATTTCGCTCGATGCAGGTCAGAGTTTCACGACGATTCATACGATCGACGGAAACAACACAGGTTCGAGCGCTCAATGGGATTCTGCGAGTTTTCTCACTCAGAACGTGGCGATCCCAGCCGAGTATCACAACCACGATGTCAGGATTCGTTTTATGATTGAGGACACGGGAACTACTTTTCTTGGCTCCGATGATACAAACGGAATCTACATAGATGACGTTTCTATTTCCAACAGCTTGGAGGTTACGGCTTCGACGAAACTGGCGTTGGGCGCAGGAGCCACGTCTTTCAACTACACGCCAGCAGTTGCTGGCGAAATGCGAGTGCTGATGGTCAGCCCGGAACTTGGCGGACGATTCTGGGGCTCAGGCCCGGCATTGAAGGTTACCAGCATCCCTGGCGGCCCATCGTTGAGCGTCGCAGATGTCTCGACTCCCGAAAACAGTGGTCCATTGACGTTTACGATCGTCCTATCACAAATTCATGGCAGCGATGTCACTGTCAATTATTTGACGAGCAACGGCACTGCCTTTCTCGGCTCCGACTACACGGCTGTTGGTGGGCTGGCGACCATTACAGCCGGTAGTTTCAGTGAGACGGTCGACGTCCCGATTGTCGATGATATGCTTTTCGAGCCGGACGAAACTTTTAGTTTCACCCTTTCAAATCCATCTCTTGGAATTGGGATCAGTGACGGCATAGCAGTTGGAACGATCGCTAACGATGATTCTGAGCCCACGCTGACAGTCGGAGATGCCGCGCGAGTCGAGAGCGCTACCGAGATTACGTTTACGATTACTCTTTCCGCCGCGCTGTTGAACAACGTAACTTTTACGGCGACGACGTCTGATTCGATGGCTACGGCCGGAGCGGACTACACGACCGTTACCGAAAATGTGACGATTTTCGCCGGCCAGACGTCCGCAACGGTTAACGTTCCGATTGTCCAGGACTCGATCGATGAGCCACACGAGACATTTAATCTTACGATATCGAATCCGGGTGGCGCGCTGATTGCGGACTCAACCGGGATCGGAACAATTATCGACGATGACGATAATCCCGCTACTGACGATGGGGATGCACTTTCGGATCTATTTGAGTATTTCCTCGGCACCAACACCAGTCTATTTGACGACTACAACGCCCACGTGATCACGAGTGTCGGTCCCTTGCCTGGCGGATCCGCCGAAGATTATTTGCAGATTGAAATTAATCGCAGTGCGCCTGCGCTAGGAGTGACGTTAGATCCGGAGATCTCGAACGATCTCAATGTCTGGCACGGTATCGCGGATGGCTGGCTCGTGCTGGTTGCCGAAACGCCGACCCAACTTCGATACCAGTCGACGCGCTCGGTAGTGCAAGAGCCTGAGCTGTTTGTTCAGTTCAATTTGAAATAGCGTTCGCGCGAAAAGTCGAATTGCAGGAAAATCGTCCTGCTGGGAAGGCTGAGCTGAAAATTTGGATCTTTGACGAGAAAAGTGAGGCAAGCGTTGCCTGATTCGCCGATGTGGAGCCGCTCTGAATTTGAATAAGAAAAAAGAGATGAATTTCATCACCAATTCTAACACCCGGAGATCGTTTCTTCGCAGCAGCGGCGGCGTACTTGCCGTGCCGTTTCTCGAAACATTTGCAACAGCAGCTGCTGGCACTGCGCCACCGCCAAAGCGAATGATTTTTCTCGGCGGCGGGTTCGGTTTCACAAAGGACACGTTCTACCCAACCGAAGCAGGCCGCTTTACCGATATTGGTTTAACCGAAGGGCTTCAGCCGCTGAAACGGCATCAGGACGACATCACGATGGTCGCGAATCTGACCAATCTCGGTGCCAGCAATCCTCACGGCGGAAGCGTTTCCTATCTCACAGGGGCGAATGTCGCGGGCACGCCCGGGAAGCGCTTCTTTAACTCGATTTCGTGTGATCAACTCGCCGCGCGGCACCTCGGACGAGACACGCGCTATGCGTCTATCGCACTTGCCGCAGTCGAGCCCGATGGGGGGCAAAACTCTGGTCACGGCAAGGGACTTTCGCTTTCGTGGGACGAATCCGGAAACCCGATTCCAGGAATCGCTCGCTCGATCGATCTCTACCGCGCCGTCTTTGCCAATCCAGCCGATTCGCGCGAAGAACTCGACGCGCGAATCCGCAAGAAGCAGAGCATTCTGGACATCGTCCGAGTCAACGGCGGCTCGATGAAGCGCACGCTCAGCAAAAGCGATCAGGAGAAGTTAGACGAATATTTCACCGGCGTTCGCCAGATCGAGCACGGGCTCGAGCGTCAGGCAAAGTGGGCCGATGTCCCGAAACCGGACGCGCCGTTTGACTCGCCTGGAGAGGGTCTAACCGGCCAGGAGGAAATCGAGATGATGTACGACATCATCATCGCGGCGCTCCAGACAGACACAACGCGCGTCGTAACTTATCGGCAGCCGGTTTGTTCGGTTTTGGCTGGAATGGGTATAGGGCTAAAAGCTCATTCGCTGAGTCATTACGGATTCTCGGAGTCTCGGACGCTTGCTTCGCGGGAGCGCGATAAAAAGTGCTCCGAATTGTTCGCACATTTTCTTGATCGATTGAAGGAAGCGAAAGATAGCGATGGCAGTCGGCTTTATGACAACTGCATCGCTAGCTACGGAACGAATCTGCGTTCTGGCCACGAATTGAAGGGCCTCCCGGCGATCGTTTCCGGTGGCGGTGCTAAAGATATAAAGCACGGCAGTCATATTATGCTTCCAGAAGAAGATACGCCGCTCGCCAACTATTGGCTGACCCTCATGCAGCAGGCCGGAATGCCGATCGAAGAGTTCAGCCACAGCACGGGAACGATTGCGGAGCTTCTTAGTTGAAATGATCCGAAAACTTCTGGTGTTCGCGTTCGTCTTCTGCGCGTTCTCTTCAATTCAGGCTGCGGATCGGCCTAACGTTGTTTTTATCCTTGCTGATGATCTGGGCTGGGCTGACACGACCCTCTACGGCCAGACGAAGCTCAATCAAACCCCGAATCTGGAGCGTCTCGCCGCTCGCGGGATGAGTTTCAATCGCGCTTACACAGCGAGTCCGCTCTGTTCGCCAACGCGCTCGAGCATCCTGACTGGTCTGCACCCAGCGCGGACAGGGCTGACCACCCCGAACTGTCATACGCCGCAAATCGTGCTCAAGGCGACGGTCGGGGAATCAGCAGTTGCTGGCCGGAAGCTGACGAATTTGAGTTCCGTCTCGAGGCTTGATCCAAAATATGAAACAATTGCGGAGCGTCTTAAGAATGAAGGCTACTCTACCGGTCATTTCGGTAAATGGCATCTGGGTGCCGAACCGTATTCGCCGCTGGAACACGGTTTCGATGTCGACATCCCGCATTGGCACGGTCCGGGGCCAGCGGGGAGTTTTGTCGCGCCGTGGAAATTCAAAACGTTCAAAGAAGCCTATCCGAACGAGCACATTGAAGACCGGATGGGCGATGAAGCGGTTAAGTTTATCGAAGCTCATCAGGACGAGCCATTTTTCCTGAATTACTGGCAGTTCTCCGTCCACGCGCCGTTCGATGCGAAGGCCGAGTTGATCGAAAAGCACCGGGCGCGGATTGATCCTGCGGACGAACAACGCAGCCCGACTTACGCCGCGATGGTCGAGTCGTTGGACGACAACGTCGGCAAGGTTCTGGATGCGATCGATCGTCTTAAGTTGGCGGAAAAGACGATTATCGTTTTTTACTCCGATAACGGCGGCAACATGTATAACGAAATCGATGAGACGACGCCGACGGCGAATCGTCCACTTCGAGGCGGCAAGGCGAATGCCTGGGATGGCGGGGTGCGAGTTCCCGGGATTGTCGTCTGGCCGGGCGAAGTTGAAGCCGGGGCGCGAAGTGATGAGTTGATCACAAGCACCGATTTTTTTCCTACGTTGCTTGAGATGCTCGGGCTTGAATCGAAGCAGAATTTCGACGGGGTCAGTATCGTTCCGGCTCTGCGCGGAGAAGCTCTGGATCGAGACGCGATCTTCACTTTTTTCCCGCACTCAACGGGCGTTCCAGACACGCTGCCTCCGAGTACGGCGATTTATTCTGGCGATTGGAAATTGATCCGCCTTTTCCACAACGGTCAAGATGGCCAGGACGAATTGCGGCTCTTCAATTTGGCGGAAGACATCGGGGAGGCCAGCGACGTCGCATCTTTGAATCCAGAGCGAGTCGAGACGATGAACGCTCGATTGGAAACGTTCCTTGATGAGACTGGTGCCGTTTTTCCGCGCCTGAACCCGGCTTGGAGCCCAGCGGCTGCTGAGTTGGCGGAACTTGGCTGGAGTGCGACAAAAAATTGTGCGCTGAATCCGGCTGGCGATTTTCTGCATGTTGAATGCTCGGGAAATGATCCCAATTTCCGCGTTCAACTTGCAGAGCCGCTGGACCCGGGGGCTTTCCGCTTGGTTCTTGGCTTTCGGCGGACGACGACTGGTGCGGTTGAAATCCGCTGGGCTGAACAGGGCGTAACTCCTGCCTACGGTCGTGATCGTCTGGCGCGAGTGACCGTGGACGGGGATGGCTGGCAGATTGCGGATCTGGAGCTGAAAAATGAACGTCCGCTGACCAGCATTCGGATCGATCCGGGATCAGGAAAGGGAACGTTTGATCTTCAGGTGTTCGAGATTCAACAGGATGGGAAGCCGCCGCAAAGATTGATTCGATCGATGTTTGCGTTTGAATAATGAATTAGTCGCGATCGATCTTTGTCGTCATGGTGCTCGCCATGAACGCGTTGATCTTCCTTCTCGTCGTAACCGCTATTATTCTTGTGCTGATTGCGTTCGGACGTTTGTCTGAACTTTCTGATCGAGTCGAACGGCTTGAAAGTCAGTTGGAGGATCGCGAGTTTAGAAAAAATACGAAGCCTCCCGTCGAACTGGTCTCTGAAGAGATCGCCGAAGAGCCTGTTCAGCGCCCCTCTCCACCGGCCACGCCGCCTCCGCTTCCTGCTGCTGCGACCGCCGCCGCTAGCCAAATTCAGAAACCCCCGCCGCTCCCTCGGCGTTCAGCGATGACCGTGGAAGAGCCGCCGCGCCGACCGCAACCGCCCAAACGGGAGAAGCAGCCAGAGCCGAAACCGGAACGCTCGTGGAAAGAGCTGCTGGAGCGAATTCATCTCCTCCCACCTTCCAGCGAAGAGACGACGGAGGTCCGGCTGGCTTCCTGGTGGGCGACCCGAGTTGGGATCGTGTTAGGGGTGATCGCCTCCGTGTTTTTTGGGGTTCATGTTAGTCAAGACGCGCCGCCGTTCGTTCGACTCGCAATGCTGGGAGGTGTCGCAGCTGTTCTGCTAGGGCTGGGCCTCTGGATCGAGCGCAAACTGAAGGCGTTTGGCCAGGTTCTGTCAGCTGGAGGGCTGGCGATCTTCTACGTTACCGCGTTTGCGGCTTACGCCTTTGAGCCGATGAAAGTTGTGGAGAGCTCGGTGCTCGGGCTCGCGCTGCAGCTGCTGGGCGTGACCGCGATGGCCTCGTTTTCAATCTGGAAGCGCGCAGAATCACTTGGAACAATCGCGATTCTTCTGGGCTACGTCAGCTGCTGGTTCAGTCACGCGCATGATCTGGATTCGTTCACGATCGGCGGGCTTTTGATGCTAGCAGCTGCTGCGTCGGCGCTGTTCTTTCGCTTGCGTTGGGCAGCCCCGTTCGCAGTCGCGATGGTTGGTGGTTACGTCGGTTTTGCGCTGCTCGTTCCCTTTCACTGGGCAGTGCCCGGGGCTGGGAGCGCGGAATTCCATGTCGTGTTCGGAGCGGTGATCGCTTTGATGGCGATTTTCCATCTGACCCTCCACGGCGTTCATTTGCTGAGAGGTCCAATCGTGGAAACCTGGCGGGTAACGGGCGTGATCGCCAACTCCGCATTTGCGATTGTCGTCGGTCTGTTCGCTGTTGCGGCTCTGCACCCTGAATCGATTTCCATCGCCTATTTTGTTTTTGGAATCGTCTTCTTCGCGGCAGCGACGCTCGAGTTTTGGAAGCCACAGTCGAACCGTCTGACTTCCTTGCTGTTCCTCCAATCGATGGCCGCATTCGCGCTGTTTTCGATCTACGAATTCGTCGGCCCGACCGAGTGGCTCGCGTTAGGATTTCAAAGCCTCGTTCTCGCCGTTGCGCTGATCTGGAGTCGGTCCCGAGTTCTGGAATTCGCCGGCTTCGCTCTCTGGGTAGCCGCGTTCGGTCTGTTTCTGAGGGACGTCTTCGCCACGTGGCCAGCGGATCCCTGGCCTCACGAACTTCGCGCCGAGCGCTTCCTCGGATTGGTTTTCGGCGTCGTCCAAGCGATTGGTTTGGTCCTGCATCTTCGCTGGGTGCGGGCTCAGAAGCCGCGAAACGTCGAACCTCGAACCGAGCTGATCAGGATCCTAAGCTTCTGCAATGGGCTCGGCGTCGCGTTTGTTTTCATGATTCCGATGTCTGGAAGCGGCCAGCAGCTGCTGGTGCAAATTTTCGCCGGACTGGCGATGGCTGGGCTCGGAATCTGGCTGCGATCTTCACCGCCGATGATTTCCGGCTGCGTCATTCTGGCGACTGCGATCGGGCATCATTTCTGCCTTCCGCATCTCACCGATGGGATCGCAACGTTGACGTTAGTCGATGGTTTGCTCTTGTTAGTCGCCGGGATCGCCGCGGCTGAGCTGCTCTCGCGATTCTGGAATCCGGAACGCTCCGGCCGCGAGGTCTTTCGCCTGCTTGCGATTCTGGGATCACTGGCGGCGCTCTGCAGTCTGCTGCTTCATGCCGATTTTCAAACTAATTCCATGCTGAGTTATCTGGTTTGGACGCCGCTGCTGTTCGTGATCCTCGGATTCCATGCGCGTTGGCGGGACAGCGACGCGGCCGGCGATGAAGATGGCGATGAGCGAGCTTTCTGGCGTGTTGGGCGAAGTTTTACGGCTCTCGCAGGCGGATTGATCATGCTCGTGCCGGTTACAGAATTGCTCATCGGCCAGCAGCTGCTCAGCGTGGCGACTTTTCTCGCTGCGACCGTCGCTCTCTCGGCTTGCCTGATTACTCGGGACGCGATCCCGGCGTTGGCGGCTGCACCGCTGTTTCTTTTTGGCATCGGCGCTCAGTTTCTGGATTGGGCAGCTGGAAATGGAGCCGCCCCGATCTGGCAAGTTCTCGTCCTGACACTGATCCCAATGGGAATCGCCGTGATTCATCATTGGAAGCGACCGCTTGCTTCTCAAGATGCTTCGCGAGTCGCAGATGGCGGGCTGCATTTGTTCTGGATGCTGCCGGTTCTTCTAAGCCTGGAAGAGCGGCTGCCGACGACCTGGTTCATCGCTGCGGTCTGTGGACTTGGCCTCGCCGTCTTCGTCGCTGGGCTGAAACTGCCGTTTCTCTCGCTTCGAACGGTCGCGGTCGGTCCGCTTGTCGTCGGCGCGATCACCGCGCTTGCTCAACTTCCGTACAGCACGCATCTCGCCGGGTTGTGGGTCGGATTCGGCCTCAGTTTTCTGCTGATGGTAGTCGAGAGAGCGACCGATCGAAAAGACTGGTTCGGCTGGATCGCAGTTCCGGTAACGTCGGTGCTCGGGCTCATCGCGACGTTGGAAACTTTCGATCCTCCCTGGGACATCGCCGCGTTGGCAGCCTTCGGCGTGGCCCTCGCCGCAGCCTGGAGATTGCTCTCTTTGCCCGTGGCGGCCTGGATCGCTCCGGTGGTCTTTGGGATTGCGATTTTCCGACATCTTGTGATGGGACTTTCGGCAGCTCCAACCCTCGATGGTCTGATCGCCGCGACTTTGCTTTCCGCCGCCTTGCTCGGTGCCGGCCTGCTTTTCATCACGGCCCCGGCATCGCGTTTCTCAACCGCTGAACTGCGCAGAATCACGGCTTGGCTGTTCCCGATCGCCGCCTTGTTCGTCTTTTTGCCGACGATCGCCTGGAACGGAATGCCAGGCTCCTCCTACGCGACTGCGTTCTGGGGAGTCGCTGGAAGCGTGGTGTTTCTCGGCGGATTGTTGGCTCGAGTCCAAGCTCATCGGATCGCTGGCCTGATCGCTCTTGGGGCGGGCGTAGTGCGGATGTTTTTCGTTGATCTCGACGACACATTTGGCCGGATCATAGCGTTTGGAGCGGTCGCGATAGCCCTGTTGATCATCGGCTATCTCTACGCGCGATTCCGTGAATTCATCGAGCAAGAATCCAAATGAAATCGGCCCGACTGCCCTTGCTCTTCAAGGAGATCGGCGCGAAAGGTTCGGGATGAATCGACGCCGCTTTTTCCAGACGACTGCCGCCTCAACTCTCGCTATTCCGGCTTTCGCGCTTGAGGCTGACAATGCGTTTAGAAAATCGATTGGCATCCAGCTTTACACTCTGAGAAACCAGATAAAAGCGGACGTCGCGGGCACGATCAAAGCCGTTGCTGAGGCCGGATACAAGCAAGTCGAGCCCTACGGATTTCCGGACGCCGATGAGATGATCGCTGCTTCCAAAGACAATGACTTGGAAGTGAACTCATCGCACTTCGCCTGGGAATCGGTGACCGATCCAGAGAAAGAGGGCGTCCCGGCGTTTACCGAAATTCTCGGAAAGGCCAAATCCGCCGGTCTGAGCCACCTCGTCATTCCCTACATTCACGGTCACAACCGCAAGACTCTGGACGACTACAAGCGGCTGGCGGAGCGCTGCAATAAGGCGGCTGCCGAAGCGAAGACCGCAGGGATTCAGCTCGCCTATCACAACCATAATTTCGAGTTTGAGCCGAAAGAGGGCGGGAAGTCCGGCTATGACATTTTCATCGCGGAGTTCGCGCCTGAAATGCAATTCGAAGTCGACGTTTTCTGGGTCCGTGCGGCTGGCGTGAATCCGGTTGACTTGATTCGTAAGCTCAAGGGTCGGGTTTCGCAGTTGCACCTCAAAGATCTGAAGACTGGCTCGAAAACTCCGAATTTCGGCGGCGTCGCGAACGATGATTTCGAGGAACTCGGCGACGGAATGATTCCGATGGAACCGATCATCGAAATTGCCGCGGAAGCGGGCGTGAAAATCTGCCACGTTGAGCAGGATCAATCGCCGGATCCGCTGGCTAGCATTCGCAAAAGTCTCGATTACCTCAAGACGTTGTAGCGCGATCGGTTTCGATTCGAGCTTGCAGTCGGCGCAACCTTGCGGTTTGACTCCGGTTTTTCTGGAGTACGTTGTTTTCGATTACCTGCTCAACTCATGAGATCCGCTGGAGCCATCTTTTTTTCCCTAACCGTCATCGTCTTCGCGTTGGCAGCTGCTGGCTGTATCCCGAAGGATCAGACTGCAGAAGTCAAAAAACTGAAGGAGCGGCTTGAGGAGCTGGAGTCCAAACAGGATATCGCGGATTCGCAGGATCAAGAGGACAAAACTTCGGTCTTCAGCGAGAAGATCGAGGATCTAACGCGTCGAATGGGCGAATTCGAAGAGGCCCGAGGCGAGATGCGCGATGCGATCCTTGGCGAGTTCACCGGGCAGAACGAAAAGCTCCAGCGGATGTTCCGCGGCTTCAACGAAATGCACGAGATGATCCAGACCGGACAAACCTGGGCGGCGCTGGGCTTCGGTTTCAAAGGTCATGCCGTTGCGCGAACTCGGCATGGTTCGTTTCTCGTTGAAATGGACACGCCCGAGGAGCTTGCCGAAGGTTACCGCCTGACGCTTCGCATCGGAAACCCGACCGGTCTCCACATCCATCAGTTCAAAGTTTTCGGTAACTACGGATCTCCTCCACCTGACGTTTCTGACGCGCCGGACTACTCCACGATGATTCAGAGAATCGATCAGTGGGAGGCTTCCTTGAAGGATTTCGACTCCAGTTTTGTGACTTCGCTCGCGCCGCGGAAATGGACTCGCGTCAATCTCGTTATCCCGGCAGAACGCTTCGCCGAGCTGCAATTCATTCGCTTCCGAATGGTCATCGATCGGGCGAGCTTGCTGGAAACCGATATCGACCAGAAAACCGCTCAGCTAGGCATCGACTACAAAGGAGCTGTAGTGCTGGACACGCCGCATGGGGCGTTTCCGCTAACGATCAAAGACAGTCGTGAAGTTAAGGATGGCTGGGAACTGGATATTTTGATCGGAAATCCGTTAGGGATGACCGTCACGAACGCGCGGTTAGTGGGAGTTTACGGCCCGAAACCGCCAGAGTATATCGAGGGAGAAGATCACGAGCGATTCGGCGAGAGGCTCGTGATCTGGGACGCGTCGCTGATTCCATACGATGAAGAAGTTGCGGATTTGGATTCGCCCTTGAGGAGCACATTCTGGAATCCGGTGACGATCAAACTCCCGGTGAAATCCCGGGCGGAACTCGGCCACATTCGCGCCAGGCTAGAGATCCTGAACGTCAGTCTCCAGAATACAAAGAATTAGATTTGTTTCCGGCGCTCCCAGCAGCTGCTGGATTCGAGGGGCTCGAAATTTGGGCAAAAAAAGAGGGGAAGCCTCGCGTGCAATGCCACCTCCCCATGGGCACCAACATTTGAGACTTCCCCTTAGCATGTGGCCGGAAAAACCGTCCAAGTGCTTGGCCTCAGTTTTTTAGGGAAAAACACGACCAGGGTCAACCCTAAAAGAATCGAAAAATGTGAGAGCGGCAGGAAATTTTATCTGAAAATTACAACAGCTCTCGAAATCCCGAAACCAATCACAAATTGAAGCGACCGAATTGAAAAAAGCACGAATTCCGGCACACTGCGCAACAAGCTCCGCTGCGCGGTTTTTCAACTCAGACAACGCAAAAGTCCATTTCTATGAAGCGCCTGCCAAAAATTTTACCTCTTATCCTTTGTCTTGGGCTTTGCTCTCCTGTTTTTGCGCAGGATCGGCCTGAAGTCGGCCCTAAAAAGCCAGGCGGCTCCCAGAAAGGTGGTCCCCGTCCTCCCGACCACAAAAAAGATAAAGACGGCAGGCCGGATGCGCCGGATCTCTCGCCCGAGGACATGCGAAAGGTGCGCGACGTCATGGGAAAAGTCTGGGACGATCCAAAAGTCGTTGAAGCCCGTGAGCAGTGGCGTCTCGCTGGCGAGGCTTACCGGAAAACGTTGAAAACTGCAGTGATCGAAGCCGATCCCGCCGTCGCCGAGCTGATGGACAAAATGCACGAAGGCAGCCGCGTTCGGGCGCATCAGAAAATGCATCCTGGCGGTGGATTCGGCCCGGGGTGGCCGCCAAGTCGGGAAGAACTCGTTTCACGGCTAACGAAATCCGATCCCGTGATGGAATTGATCACCGCTGAGCAGCAAATCGAATTGACTGGCCTCGTTCAGCAGCTGCTGAAGTCCGGAAAGTTGAACGATGAGATCGCAGCTGTCCTCAAATCCGAAAATCCGAAGGACCACGTTCCGGCTAGAATCAAACTCCGTGAAGCGATGGTGAAAGCGCTTTCGGCTGAGGCCGATTGGATCAAGGAAGCTTTCGAAAAAGCACCGCCGCCCTCGGAGCGAATGATGCGAGGTCCGGGAGGTCCGCCGAAAGGCAAAGGTGGAAAAGGGCCAGGCCAGAACAACGGCGGCGAACGGCCTAAACGTCCGGAAACTGATTGAGCTTCCCGCGAAGGCGCTCGGTGACGAACGTAACGCGATCCAGGAGCACCTCCATCCCGAGCAGCGCATGCCGGGTGTGGACGTCTTCAATCAGGTAGAACGCGACGAGGTCGACGAGCGCCTCCGGACTCAACGCGTTTTGTAGATGATTCTGGATTTGAGGCGAAATTTCGAGGTTCACCCGGCAGAGGCGAAGCGCGAATTCGTGGAGCTTTTCGGAAGCCGCCTCAATCCGAGCCTCGTCTTCGACTTTGGTCTGCACCGGCGTGATCGCAGCGATCCGAAAGGGTTTTTCCCTCGTCCAGGCTTCGAAAGCAACGCGCTGGAGCCCTTCGAGGAGCAGGTTCGAAGTTCCGTCTGAATTCCGGACGCAAGCGCGGACCAGCCCGAGCGTGCCGTGTCGATAAATCCCAGCTTCTTCGTCACGCGGCAGCGAGCTTTCACGAGCGATCGTTCCCATGCAGAACATCCGCTCGCCCTGGAGCACGAACTCCAGCATCGCCCGGTATCGAGGTTCGAAAATCCGAAGCGGTAGCGGTGTCCCCGGGAAAAAATTACAGTCGGGCAGCACCATGACCGGTGCCGTTTCGGGAATTTGAACCGCCATGCCTCGACTAGCGTTCGAGATCGAGCAACGACTGGGCCGCTCGATAACGGGCGTCCGGATGCGGATCGCTCAGCAGCTGCTGGAGATGCGGGGCAAGCCAGATCGCACGCGCATCGCCCGCGAAAGTCGCCGCGTAAGTCCGGAGCGCCGGATCGCTTGACGAAAGATTCGCCTTGAGCGCGGCGAGCCCGGCCGGATCCCCGAGAGCGGCGAGCGAGTTGTTCAGGTAGGCATCGACGACTGGATCGTCCGATTCTCCGAGCCGCGCACGCAGCAATTCCGCGTCGCGCTTGCCGCCAATTCGCCCCAGGATCCAGGCCGCAATTCTGTAGGTCCCCTCATCGTCTGACGTCATGCTTTCACGCAGGAAGCGCATCGCCTTTCGATTGCCTTTCTTAGCAAGGGCGGCTGCCGCCATCAGCCTGAGCGTGATGTTGTCGCTTTCTTCAAAACGGCGGCGCATCCAAACTCCATCGCCGATGATGTTCACTTTGTAGAGGCTCTCCGCAGCGTGCGTGTGCCCATGCGGGTCGTCTCCGGCGAGGATGTCGAGCATCACTTGAGCCTTCGAGCGATCTCCAGCGCGAACCAACTCGCGTGCGATCCCACAGCGCTGTTGATCATCCTTAACCGAGCTAAGCTTCGGTTCGAGGTAAGCTTGAACCTCCGCGCCGTGTCCGCCGATCGTCAGGCCTTCCGCAGCGTGAATCGAAGGCCAGAACTCATCGCCTTTGAGTCCGGAGTTGAGGATTTTGACGCACTGCTCGCGAACTGCGGGCTCCAGAACGAATCGCGGCGAAGCGATCCTGCCAGTGACACAAGAATTGAGAAGCGCGAGGCTGATCGCCGACAGAAAAACGAGATTCCAAGATTTCATTGCCAAGACTTTCGCAAAACCAACGGCAACAACCAAGCAGAATCTCTCGGGTCAGCGTCGTTGACGAATCTTGATCCGGTTGCGAGGCTCCCCGCGTCGATGAAACCGTTCTTCATCCTGTTCCTGGCTTTTCCGCTTCTGTTGAACGCGGAAGTCGATTATTTGCGGGAGGTCAAGCCGCTGTTGGAGCACAAATGTTTCGCCTGCCACGGCGCGTTGAAGCAGAAAGGCGGTTTGCGTCTCGATACGGCTGAGTTTATTCGGAAAGGCGGCAAATCGGGCTCAGCTTTGGAATTGATTCTCGATCGGGTCAATTCCGAGGACGAATCTGAGCGAATGCCGCAGGAAGCTTCCTCGCTGACGACGGATGAGATTGCGATGTTGTCGGCTTGGATCAAAGCGGGTGCGCCGGCTCCAGAGGGTGAAGTCGCGATGGCCGACCCGCGAGCCCACTGGTCCTATCAAACTCCGAAACGCTCGCCTGTGCCGGAATCGGATTTCGAAAACCCGATCGACGCTTTCATCGCGGCGGCGCGCGATTCGAACGGAATCAAAACCATCGCGCCTGCGGCGAATCGCTCGATTCTGCTTCGTCGAGTTTACCTGGACCTCATCGGAATTCCGCCGACAGCCGAGCAAACTCACGCGTTTCTCGCTGACGAATCAAGCGAAGCCTACGATCGAGTCGTCCAGCAGCTGCTGGCGAGCCCGATGCACGGGGAGCGTTGGGGCCGGCACTGGATGGATGTCTGGCGCTACAGCGATTGGTATGGCCGGCGTGCTCAGAACGAAATCCGCTACGGCGTCAGGCACATCTGGCGGTGGCGAGATTGGATCGTCAATTCGATCAACGAAGACAAAGGTTATGACAGAATGGTGCTCGAAATGCTCGCTGGAGACGAGCTGGCACCGAACGATCCGGGGGCTTTGGCTGCGACCGGCTACCTCGGGCGGAACTGGTATAAATTTAACCGAAATGTTTGGCTCTTCGATACTGTGGAGACGACTTCCCAGGCGCTGCTCGGTCTGACGATGAGATGCGCGCGTTGTCACGATCACAAGTACGATGCGCTCAGCCAGGAGGAATATTATCGCTTTCGCGCTTTCTTCGAGCCTCACGATGTTCGGACTGATGCGCTGGAATTCGCCGCCAAATCGGTGAAGGACAACAACATTGGCACCGTTCTGACCGACGGCCTGTCGCGCGTGTTCGACAAAAATCCGGACGAGCCGACTTACCGTTTTGAACGCGGTGACGACCGGCGTCCTGACGAATCTGCGCCGCTTGAGCCGGGAGTTCCATCGGCGTTAGGCGGCGTGCTCGCAGTTGAGCCGGTTGCCTTGCCGGTAGAAGCGTTTTACCCGGCGTTGCGTCCAGAAATTCTAGCCAGCCGGATTGCCAACGCGGAGGAAGCGGAGGCGGCGGCGAAAGCGAAGATCGGAGTCGCCGAGACCGCGTTGGCCGAAGCTGAATCCAGGTTGAAGGCGGGTGCCGAGCCCGGTGAAATCAAGACGATCTGGACTGACGATTTCAGCAAAGCCAAAGAGATCTGGAAGCCGGTTGGCGGGATCTGGAAATTCGAAGACGGCGTGCTTCGCGAAGAGCAGGTTGCGAACTTTGCGACGATCCTGCGTGACGAAATTATGCCGCGCGATTTTCGGCTTCGCGTGCGCTACCGGACGCTCAAACCCGGATCAGTTCGCTCGGTAGGCATCAGTTTCGACTATGTGGATCAAGGCCATTCGCAGGACGTTTACACGAGCACCGGCGATCAAAAACAGAGCGTGCAGGCGTTTCATCGAGTGGCGAAGAAAAACGAATATCCGGCGACTGGAATCGTGCCGACCGAACTTTCCGTCGATGCCGAAACGACGCTCGAAATCGAGGCGCGTGGCCAGACGCTTAAGATCTGGCTCAACGGCGAGCAAAAACACGACTACGTGATGCCTCTGCCTCGCCGAGAAGGCAAATTCGCGCTGTGGGTTCACGCGGGTTCGGCGGAGTTTCTGGAGATCGAGGCGCAGGCGCTTCCGATAACTCGGGAGACGTTGATCGATGACGTCCAGACTGCTGAAGCGGCTCTAATTGAAGCTCGGATTCAAGCGGAAGCCGCGAAGGTCGAAGTCGCATCGATCGAGGCGCGCGCCGCAGCTGAGCGTGCCCGATATTCTCGTCCAAAACCGGCGAACGCGGCTGAGCTGACTCGAAAGGCGGCGGAAGCTGACGCGATTTTGAAGCAGCAGCAGGCTGAGGTTGATTCGACACGCGCTCGTGCCCAGCTTGAACGAGTCAAAGCCGCGAACACGCGGTTTCAGCCAACGGCCACGAAGGATCCGCTCGTCGATGCCGAGGCCAAAGTCGTTCAGGCTGATCAGCAGCTGCTGGCCGCGCAGAAGGCGATCGAAACTCCCGGCGAAGTTTACGAACCGCTCGGCGAAATGCATCCTGACACGAGTACAGGCCGCCGACTGGCGCTCGCCCGCTGGATCGTCTCGCCGGACAATCCTCGAGCGGCTCGAGTCGCCGTGAATCACATGTGGCTGAGACATTTTGGTGAGGCGCTCGTCTTCTCAGTTTCGAATTTTGGACCTGCAGGAAAGGACCCGACGCATCCGGAGTTGCTCGACTGGCTCGCGGTCGAATTGATCGAGAGCGGCTGGAGCATGAAGCATCTTCACGAGTTGATGGTGACCTCGGAGACGTATCGATTGGCGAGTTTCGCCGCTCCCCCTGACGGCGATCCTCAGAACCGATTTTACTGGCGAATGAATCCGCGCCGAATGGAAGCTGAGGCTGTCCGCGACAGCATTCTCGCGATTAGCGGTGGGCTGGATTCAGCCATGGGTGGGCCTGACCTCGATCCTCTGAAAGACAGTAATTCGAAGCGTCGCAGCTTGTATTTTCGGACCACCCCGGACCAACAGCAGCTCATGTTAGGGCTGTTCGACGCCGCGAATCCAAACGCCTGCTATCGGCGCGAGGAAAGCATCACGCCGCAACAGGCTTTGGCGCTGGCAAACAGCGGCCTGGCGCTCGATCAATCGCGTTTGCTTGCGGCTGAGCTTTCAGGGGAGGCCGACTTTGCCGTTGCGGCGTTTGAGCGAATTCTGGGACGCGTTCCGAATGATTTGGAGCTCTCCACGATCCGGCAATTTTTGACGACAAGCGCTCAGCAGCTGCCGGCCGATGGCCCGCTACCCGGCAAGGGCGATTCGACCGTTCCACCGTCGACTGACCCAGTTCAGCGAGCGCGCGAAAATCTGATTCACGTGCTTTTCAGCCACAATGATTTTGTAACGATTCGTTAGCCCAATTCAAGAGTCGATAGGCTTGGAAACCCAAAAACGTGTTGAGATTATGAAAGCCCCCGCCAATCCACTGACTTGCGGACGAGTTCAGCGCCGCCGATTTCTGAAGGACTTCGGGATGGGGTTTACGGGGCTCGCGTTGAACTCGATGCTTCAGGCCGAAGAGCCGGCGTGGGGGCCGCCGAATGGTGAACCGCAGTTTCCGGCGAAAGCGAAAAGCGTGATCTGGCTCTTCATGATGGGTGGGACGAGCCACGTGGAAAGCTTCGACCCTAAGCCGGCGCTGAATCGTTACGCGGGCAAAACGTTTGAGGAGTCGCCCTATTCGAAGGAGGTGCTTGAGTCCGAGTTTTACCGCAAGAATGTGCGCGATTTCGCCGGGACGCTTCGCGGGCTGATGCCGACGATCTACCCGATGCAGGTGGGATTCAAAAAGCGCGGTCAGAGCGGGATCGAGGTCAGCGATTGGTGGCCGCATGTCGGCGATTGCGTCGATGATCTGGCGATCGTGCGCTCGATGTGGACGACGGACAACGATCACGCGGCGCAGTTGCAATTTCACACCGGTCGCCATGTTTTCGACGGCTTTTTCCCGAGCATCGGCTCGTGGGTTCACTACGGCCTGGGCACACTGAATCACAATTTGCCGCAGTTCGTTGTGATGGGGCCGCCGCCTCGAGATTGTTGCGGCGGGGTGGGGGCGCATGGCGCGGATTACCTTGGACCTGAGCACGCCGGGATCAAAATTGGGAGTGACCCGGCTAACCCGCTTCCGTTTGCCTCGCCGGGGCCGAGCGTGACGAAATCCGAGCAGATTCGCGAGCAGCAGCTGCTGGGTGAGCTGAACGGCTTAGCCGCCGCGCAATACCCGGACGATGCGAAGCTGCGGGCGCGGATCAAGTCTTACGAACTGGCATTTCGGATGCAGACGGCTGTGCCTGACGCGGTTAGCATCGCGGGTGAATCCGAAGCTTCAAAGCAGCTTTACGGGCTCGATAACAAGGTTACGCAGTCCTTCGGACAACAATGTTTGACCGCGCGGCGGTTAGTCGAGCGCGGTACGCGGTTCGTCCAGATTTACCACGACGGTTGGGACGCGCACAAGGGGCTTAAGAAGAATCACACGGAGAAATGTGCGCAGGTCGACAAGCCGATTGCCGGGTTGTTGAAGGATTTGAAGCAGCGTGGCCTGTTGGAAGAGACGATCGTTGTTTGGGCAACGGAGTTTGGCCGAACGCCTGGCGCGGAAAAATCAGACGGGCGCGACCATCATCCTTACGGCTTTTCGGTCTGGATGGCGGGTGGTGGAATCAAGGGTGGTCAAACTCATGGTGCGACGGATGAGCTTGGCTTTCACGCAGCGGAAAACCGCCACTACGTGACTGACATTCACGGAACGTTGCTTCATCAGCTTGGCCTCGACCCGCGCCGAATGGAAGTTCCCGGCCACAAGCGGCTGGAGATTGATTTCGGTGATCCGATCCGCGAAATTCTGGCTTAGTTGCCGAGTTCCGAAATATCGCGCCAGTCCATCACTGGATCGAGATCGATGCCGACGCCAAATCCGCTTTGCGCGACGCTGGCGGAATCGATCCCGCCGTTGCGCAGGTTCAAGGTCGGAAAGTCGTCCTCGTGGCGGCGATAAAGATCACCGTGTCGGCGCCAGATCATTTGCTGGATTTCGTCTGAAAACATCGAGAGGCCACGGAAATAATGATGACCATTGCGTTCGACGTGTTCGATTCCAAGGGTTTGCATCACAGCCAGATCCTGAAGCAAGGCAACTGGGCCGATATTCCCAAGATCCTCGCCGCTCTGAATGCCCTTGCGCTCTTTGAGCAGGCAAGCATTGGCGATTCCCTTCATCACACCTTTGCAGTTTTTGTGGCTCGACCCAGAATAACCGAGATCTAAAGCCCTTGGAGTTGAGTCGAGCTCGCCATCGGATTCGTCGATGATCAGCGCCGGTCCATCCCAGCTTTCGAAGCTTTCGCTGAGAGCCCGGTCGCGATGAATTGGCTGCTCGATGAAGATGAGATGATTACCAGAGAGAAAATCTCGAAGAGTCGAGTCTTCCGAAATCGCCCCCCAATACTCAGAAAACTCAGACGGAGTCTGGAATTGCTCGTTGCCATCCAAGGTGAAGCGGAATGCTGGCGTTCCCTTTTTGAGGATCTTGTGAATTGTCTGAAGCCGCTCGCGATCCCATTCGAGATTGCCGCTGATCTTGATTTTGAAGTGAGTCAGCCCGTAAGCCTCGATGCATTCTTCAAGAGTAAACGGAAGGCCATCATCGGGATTTTCCGGCCCGTCGGATTCGCTTAGCGGATCTCCGAGCCCGATCGTGTGCCTCGCGATGATCTGCAAGGGCGTCGGTTGAGGGAGAAATTCGGTCGGTTGCCGACCCACCAGCTGCGGATGGATATCGCCTAGCTGAACGCCCAAAGCATTCTGACGAACGGAGTCAGCGAAAGGCCGTTCGGTGAAGCGCCCGAAAGCGTCCAGCATCGCTCGCTCGACTAACGATGTTCCGAGGTGAGCGAGCAGGGGAGGGATCGATTGGCTTTTTGCCCAGTCGTTTTGGGCATCGTAAAGATCGCGCCACCATTCGTAGAAGGTCTTCTTCCGTTTGATCTCGGTTGCGGCCTCAGCGGCGTGCTTGATCACGTGATACATCGCCGGGAGATCGTCCTCAAATGAGGTGTCCGGGATTTTAGTGAACCATTTTGGCGGCAGACCTTCGGCTGAGATTCCAATCTGGCGCTTACGCCCAAAGGAAGCCTTACATCTGAAAAAGACGTGAGGTGCTTCGGTCATACTCGCGATTCCGTATTTAAACGGAAAACGCGTGCGAGTTTTGACAACTTGGAAACTGAACTCGAGGGCTTGAATCGAGGTAGGCATGGCGGGGCGAGGCAGACAAATAGTCAGGGATTCGACAAGAGCAAGCGGACCTTTGGGTCTTGCCGTACATCGGCAAATTTCAGCCTGAATGCCGAAATATCGTCGCTTTTAACCAGTGTCGTCTTCCTGAAATTCATTCCTCTTCCATGTCGCGCTTCATCGATTCCACATGCTCGCTTGGTAGTGGCTTTGTCAGGGCGCTAACGATCATAAACACGAGAACGTTGATTGTAAACCCAGCAAAACCAATATCGACGACTGTTTTGATCGTGTCGGTCTGAGTTTTGAGGAGCGGAAAGAATTGATTGAGCGGCGTGAAGCAGAAAACCACGAGAATTCCGGCCCCAATTCCCGCCGTCGCGCCGTGCGACGTGCCTTTTCGGACAAACAGCATGTCGATCACCACCGGCAGGAGCTGACACGAAAAGGCGATCGCGGTAAACATCAGGCCAGCGATCGTATCGCCAATACCTTTGGTGGTCTCCATCTGGTAGGCGACGAACGCCGCGAGCCCCATCATTCCGATGATCGCGAGACGCCCTCCCCACGCCTTTTCCTTCTCAGACGCGTTCGGCCTGAAAAATCGTTCGTAGATGTCGCGCATGAAGACCGCGCTGAAGCCGTGAAGATTGCTGTCCGCGGTGCTCATCGATGCGGCGAGGATCGCGACGAAGATGATCGCGACGAGAAGGACGCCAATGCCTCCGAAGACTTCCGGTAGTTGGGTGCCGATCATAAATGGGACGATCTGATCTGCTTTCCCGACAGCAGCTGCTGCCTGAAGTTCGCCTCCTACCATAGTTGGCGGCTGTTCCACGCGCCCGCCCATCGCGACGAGCATCGAGCCGAAAAGAAAGCAAATCGGCAGCACGGTGGCGAAAATCATTGCGCTCCGTTTCAGCGTCTTCGCGTCTTTGGCGGCGTAAAGTCGCATCCACTGGCTTGGCTGGATAATCGAAGAGACGGACGCGTACATGATCACGGTTAAAAGGACGCTCCAAGTCCATTTTCCGACCGGCCCAGGAATCCGCAGCGCCTCAGGCGGAATTTCTCGAAGCCTTTCGAAGTAACCTCCGACTCCGCCCATCGCAATGATCATCGCGATGCCAGCGACGACCATTCCAAAAAGTAAAAGCGCGCCCTGCAAAACGTCAGTCCACGCAACTGACCGCATTCCGCCGACCAAGACATAAAACACGGTCACAACTGAGAGCGCAAACATCCCCCAGCCGTAAGCCGCCGTGACTTTGCCAGCTTCGACAACCTCCTCGCTCGGGAACATCTGCTGTGCCAGAATTCCGCCCGCTTTGATCTGCATGATCACGTAGGGCAGGACGTAAAGAGCGGCTGTCAACGCGACTAACACGCGTAAAACTGGACTCCCTCCATAATAACCGGCGATCATGTCGCCCGGCGTGACGTAGCCGCGTTTGCGCCCGATCCGCATGAATCGCGAGCCGAAAATATAGATCGCCGCCCCGGCCACAGGCAGGTTCAAAGCAAAGAGCAGGAAGGCCGCGCCATGAGTGTAGACGTTGCCTGGGATTCCCAGAATCGCGGCGCTGCTGAACATTGTCGCCATGATCGTGAAGACCGTGACGATCAGTCCCTGGCCGCGTCCGGCGAGGTAGAAATCCTCCTCGTTACCCTTGCTTTTAAGATAACCGATGGTTCCTAACACCAGCAGAAGCACCAGGTAGACCGCGAGAACAATAATGTAGATCGTGCCCATCGTGGTTAGTCCTTCCAAACTTTAACGTAAGCGATTGAAAGCGCTGTGGCTTGGACCACGAACCAGAGAATTGCCCAGGCATAGAGTTTGGGCATTCCAAAGATGAAGAATTCCTCAGCAGCTGCTGACTCCGCTGGGTTGATCAAATGAATTCCTGGACCCGCGCCAATCAGCACGGCGATCAGGAAAAGGACGCCTGAGAATATCGCCCAGGGTTTTGTAGAAGGCTTGGCAGTCATTGGGTTTCGGAGTTTCTGGCCCAAATTTGGATCGAACGCCAGCCTAAACCCCTCGTTGTTTCAGGAGACGGGCGATCGATTCAGGATCCTGGCGGAGGTCAGCCACGGCGACCACAATCAACCGCCGACCATTAATTGCATAGAACAACCCAAAATCGCGTCGCCGGCTGAACAGCAAACGCCTGACGCGACGAGTGTAGCGCTTCGCCATTTCGGGAAACAGCTTCAGTAGACCGATTTTCCCATCCAGCTCAGTCAAAATTTCCTCGCCCAAACCTTCTCTCCGTTCTTCCAACCTCTCGTAGACTTCCTGCAGATCGGACGTTGCTCCCTGCGTCCAGATCAACTCATCGATCATCGGAATTCCGGAGCCGCTGTTTCACATCATCCCAGGATAGCCCTGATTCTGGTTTCGCGAGATACTCGTCGAGCCGATCCTCGAGGACTTTGCTGATTTCAGCGTCCGGCTCACTGCTTTCGTCATTCATCGCTTGATGCCAAAGCTCTCCGGCAAGGACGAATTTTTCGTTCTTTGGCAGCTTCTCCAACTCCGGAAAGGAACCGATCATCGCGAACGATATCCGCATCTAAGGAAGGCGCAACTCACAGAGGACATTCTTCATTGCGAACCGAAGCGAAGTCGACATTCTAACAGATTCCCAAAAATGCCTTCGTTCACGCGCCATTTTCTCGGTTGGGATCGCCCGTTGGCAGAACTTGTCGGCGAGCGACTCATGGCGCGTGCGAGTGAGCGGTTGATCGATCTCAGCGAGTCGCTCGTGATCACGCCGACGCGTAACTCGGGTCGGCGGCTTCGGGAGATGCTCGCCAACCTCGCCAACGAACGCGGGCGTGCTCTGATTCCGCCCCAGGTCGCGCCGCCGGAGTTTCTCCTCAGCCTGATTTCTGAGCCGGACAACGGAAAGACGGCAACGCCGGAAGAATCGCTCTTGGCCTGGTGTCAGGTTTTGAAGAAGATCGACATCAGGAAGTTCCAGGCCCTCTTCCCGGTCGAGCCGGTTTCACAGGACTTCAGTTGGACAGCGGCGACCGCGAAGGGGATCACCGAGCTTCGAATGACGCTGGGCGAAAGCGGGCTGGAAATCGTCGATGTTGTGGAAAAGTTAGGCGACGGCCTGGAGGAAGCGGACCGCTGGCTTGAGCTGACTCGGCTCGAATTGCGCTACCAGCAGCTGCTGGCGAAAAACGGGCTGGTCGATCTCCAATCTACACGCAAAGCGCGCGCGGGTTCGCCGGAATCTCCGTCGCCGGAAATCAAGAGAATCATCGTCGCTGGCACACCCGATCCTGTGTCGCTTGCGCTGCGAGTTCTGGACGCGTTAGGCGAATCGCTCGACTTGGAAATCTGGATCTTCGCTCCCGAAGGCTTAGCCGATACGTTCGATCGCTGGGGGCGTCCGTTGGTCGAAGTCTGGAGCCGGCGCAACGTCGAAATCCCGGATTTCGACAACATGGTTCGCGTCCTCCCCAACGCGATGGCCCAAGCAAACGCCGCAGCTGAGCGCGTGGCCGCCTGCCCTGATCCCTCAGCTGCGATTACGCTTGGCGTGCTCGATCCCGAAATCACGCCCGCGATCGAACGTCGCCTCGCCGCTGTCGGGACGCCCTCATTTAACCCAGACGGTGAGCCGCTTCGATCAACCGGGCCAGCGCACTTTTTCCGCACGCTCCGCGACCTTTTCCGTGAGCGCAGCTACCGCGCGTTCATCGAACTGCTTCGCTGCCCGGACTACGCGGCTTATCTTTCGAGCACGATCATTTTCTGGGATACGGCTCAGGCTTTTCGTCAGTTCGATGCGCTCTACCAACGCCACTTGCCGAGTGATTTGGTCAGCCTCCGCCGCTTTCTTCAAAACGGACAAACCGAGGTAACCGTCGAGCAGTTCACCGCGCTCGACGACACCGAAAAACTCCTCAAACAGCTTGAGAAAAAACCTCTCGCGCAGACCGCTCCCGAGATTTTCGAATCGATCTTCACCGCGCGTCGACCGCTTGCCGGAAGCGACGCGGAAAATCTGCTCCGAGCCGTTTCTGATCGTGTCAGGATGGTTCTCGACGCGGCCGCCGGGACGCTTGGAAAATCTCTTCGGCTGAGTTCCGCAGAGCAACTCGATCTGGCGATTCCGTTTCTCGATTCGGAGCGAATTTACAAAGAGCGCGAGATCGGAGCAGTCGAGCTGTCAGGCTGGCTGGAACTGCTCTGGGACGACTCGCCGCATCTCGTGATTTGCGGCTTCAATGAGGGCTTCGTTCCGGAGTCGATCGTCGGCGATGCCTACTTGCCGGAGAGCTTGAGAAGGCAGCTCGATCCGCACGTTCCGTTCCAAACGAACGATCGCCGATTCGCACGCGATGCCTACCTTCTGGCCTCGATCGCAGCCTGGCGGCGGACTCGCGGGCGCACCGAAATTTTCCTCGGCAAACGAAGCCAGAGTGGCGATCCGCTTCGGCCTTCCCGCCTGCTTTTCCGCTGTGACGATCAGCAGTTGCCGGCGCGCGCGCGCAAACTTTTCGCCGAAGCTCCGCCGACTGAACGCAACTTGGCCTGGACGCCTGGCTTCATGCTCAAGGCGAGTCCGCCGGAAAAAGAAATCGAGTCCATCGGCGTGACCTCGTTCGCTGCTTATCTCGAATCGCCTCTCCATTTTTACCTGAGTCGAATCGAGCGGATGCGCTCTGTGGATGGAGAAAAACTGGAACTCGACGTGATGGATTTCGGCAATTTCGTCCACGCGGTTCTTCATCGATTTGGAGCGGAGCCTGGAGTTCGCGATTCAACCGATGAAGCCGAAATTCGCGACTACCTTCATTCTCAAGCCGAAAAACTCACCTACGCTCAGTTTGGCGAGAAGCCTCCGCTCCCGGTGCGGATTCAAATCCGAGCTGCTAAGCAGAGACTGTCGGCAGCTGCTCGAATTCAGGCTGCAGATCGGCTCGATGGATGGAAAATCGCGCGCACTGAATTTGAACTTGGTGACGGCGAGTTTTCGATCTCCGGAATCGCGATCAAAGGCAAGGTCGATCGCCTTGACCGAAACGAAGAGACCGGCCAGCTGCGAGTTCTCGACTACAAAACTTCCGACACTCGGCAGCTCCCGGGCCGTGCTCACATTTCGCGGGTAACGGCATCGACGAAGCGCGATTGGCTGCCCGAATACGCTGAATTTGAGCTCGGAGGCAAAGACCATCGCTGGCTTGATCTCCAGCTCCCGCTGTATCGAATGGGCTTAGGTGAAGAGGGGGCGATCTGCGGATATTTCAGTCTGCCCAAGAGCCTCAGCGATACTCGAATCGATATCTGGAGCGATCTCGATCCGGAGCACGACGCTGCTGCTCGGCGCTGCGCGGAAGGCGTGATCGCGGACGTCTCTGCGGGCAAATTCTGGCCCTGGCAAATCACCCGGAGGGATGACGACTTCGGCTCGCTGCACCTGAGCATTCCGGATTTGACGATTGATCCTGAGTCGTTAAAAGGCGCTGCGCCGGAGTCAGCAGCTGCTGACCCGGATTTGATCGAAGAGTTCGCCTTTGGGATCGATTCGCGGCCTTGGCGGATTTCTCGAATTCTGCCGAATGTCGGCGATTGGATCGAACCTGGAGAGGAGCTGGTTGAGCTGGAAACCGAAGGCCAGATCTGCGTTTTACAGGCAACGAAAATGGGGATGGTCACCGAAGTTTGCGCTCGGCCGGGTGAGCTGGTTGGTGAGTCTGGAAAAGTCGTCGTGAGGTTGAAGGAATCTTGAAATGAGCGAAGAAGAATTTCAGGATGACCTCTTTTCGGCACCGCTTTCGAGCACGCCGTCCCAACCGGTTTCGGCAGCACCACCGAGGCCGGCCCAAGTCCGCGTGGCCGCGATACCCAATGAGATGATCCTTGCGTCGGCGGGCTCGGGAAAGACCTGGCGGCTGACCAATCGGTTCATCAAACTTCTCACTCGTGGCTTCAGTCCTGAGCGCCTGATCGCCCTGACATTCACACGAAAAGCCGCTGCCGAGTTCCTCGACGAGATCCTTCGGAAACTTTCCCACGCTGCGGAAAACGAAGACGTAGCACTCGGGCTTCAACGCGATTTGGGCGAACCTGAGTTTGATTCGAAGTTCGCTCGCAAGCTGCTCCGCGAAGTCGTCGACAAACTTCATGTGTTGATGTTAGGGACGCTCGATTCGTTTTTTCATCGCATCCTTCGCTGCTTTCCAACTGAGTTTGGCCTAACCGCCGGGTTTGACTTGTTGGAGGAACACGAGGCGCAAGTCGCGCGGCGCGATGTCTTCACGAAGCTGTTCGAAGAAGGCGGCGTGAGCGGCGATTTTGTCGAAGCTTTCCGGCTGGCTACGTTTGGTTCTGAAGAAAAGCAGCTGACCTCGAAACTCGACTGGTTCACCCGGCAGTATCACGGCCTCTACTTGGAAATGCCGGAGGCGCTGCGTTGGGGCGGGGAGCGGCTCATCTGGCCAGACGGCTGTCCCTGGCTGCGCGGAATCGGCGATCTTGAGCTGGAATGTCGGAGTTTGGAAGGCGCGATCAAGATCATGAATCTGCCGACTCGCGTCGCGAAAATGTGGGACGATTTCATCGAATTCATGCGGCGGATGGCGATCGGCAAACGCTGGGGAAAACTCCGAAGCCTCCCTGACAAGTTGATCGAAAATTACGGTGTTCTACGGCGTGGCGGACCGGTTGTGATCAGCCAGTACGGAAAAGACTACGAGTTCGGGCCCGAGGTTTGTGCTCACTGTCGAAGGTTAATCGAATACCTGATGTTCTGTGAAGTTTTTCCTCACGTTCAACGAACTCGCGGCGTGTTTCAGGTTCTCGCAGCTTTCGAAAGTCGATACCATGATCAGGTTCGCCGAGCAGGCCGATTGGGCTTTGATGATGTCCAGCAGCTGCTGGCAGGTGGAAAAGCTGGGGAACTTTCGCAGACCGGCGACGCGAATCGGCTTAACATCGATTATCGGTTAGACGGACAGTTCGATCACTGGCTTCTGGATGAGTTTCAGGACACGAGTTTGCCGCAATGGAAGGTGATCGAAAACCTGATCGATGAAGTCGTTCAGGATGATTCGGGCGAGCGGAGTTTCTTTTACGTCGGCGACGTGAAGCAGGCGATTTTCGGCTGGCGCGGCGGCGATTCGCGGCTGTTTCACGACATTTTCGATCACTACGATGTTGGCTCCGAGCCGCGGATTCGCGAGACGAGGATGGAAGTCAGTTTCCGATCAGGGCCGGCGATTCTCGACGCGGTGAATCGGGTTTTTGGCAATCGATTCCTGTTCGATCGGATGTTTCCAGATCATTCGGATTTTGTCGCGCGTTGGTTCAAAAACTGGGGGGAGCACGAGCCGAACGATAAAAAACGGGGCGATTTTTTCCAGCTGCTGAACGTGCCGAAGGCGGAACGCGACGGACCGACGGGCGAGGAAATGCGGTTTGAAGTCGTAACGCAATTGTTAGAGCAATTTCGGCCTCACGAGAAGAAAATGACCTGCGGAATTCTGGTGCGCCGCAACACGACGGCGACGAAATTGGCTGATTATATTCGGTCAAAAACTCAGATCCCGGTCGTGATCGAAGGCGACACGTTGATTGGCTCGGATCATCCGGTTGCGGCGTCATTTCTCGCTCTGTTGCAACTCGCGGCTCATCCGGGCGATCGTTTGGCCTGGAAGCACCTGACGATGACTCCTGCGAAAGTTCGCAGCCGCGGCTGGCTCGTCGAAACGACGCTGGAGCGGATTCATGATCAGGGTTTCACGGCGGCTTTTGAGTTCTGGCTGGAGTTGCTGATCGAGGGCCGTTTTGAGCCGGATGAATTCGCAAAACGACGGGTCGAACAGCTTCGTCAGGCGACTCGCGAGTTTGACGAAACCGGCTCGCGAAAAATTGACGAGTTTATGCGTTACGCCAAGGCGTTCACGGCCCGAGAAAGCCCGGCGAGCGGCGCGGTTCAGATCATGACGATCCACAAGTCGAAAGGGCTGGGTTTCGATGCGGTGATCGTGGCTGAGATCGAAGGTTTGCGCGATGATCCGCTTACGGATCTGGGATTCCTTTCGTTAGTCGCGAATCGAAACGGCGAAGGCCGGCGACGCGAGATTGAGTGGGTTCTTTCGATGCCGCACCAGCAGGCAGGGAAGCTTGATCCGGTTCTTCGCCGCGCTCGCGCCAAGCTTGAGAACGAAGCGGCGTTTGAGGAGCTTTGCGTTCTCTACGTCGCCCTGACACGCGCAAAATTTGCCAACTTCGTAGTTTGCGGCGAGCCCAACGAAGCGGTTGCTTCAGCCCGTGCCCTGGTGACTGGCGCGCTGGCTTCACGAGTCGTAAAACCAGAATCCGAGGACGAAAACTCGACCGCGTCGGTCGTTTGCGAGATCGGCGATTCAGATTGGCATCTCGCGGATCAATTCCGAAGCGACCGCGAGGCGGTTGTTTTCCAACCAACTCCGCCGCCTGTTGAAGCTCGTCGCCGATTCACCGCGCTGCGTCGGCAACTCCCGTCCGAGCTTGCTGATCAGGCTTCTTCACCGAAAGGAGCCGCTCGTTTGCTGTTCACTCCAGCTTCCAGCGTCACCGCCGCTTACGGCACGCTGGTCCATGAGCTTTTTGAGGAAATTAACTGGCTTGATGATTTTGAACCAAATGAGTTGGAGGCTCGATTAAACGACTTGATCGACCTCGATGATCCTCAGCAGCTGCAGGCGCGGGATGAAGTTCTTCGAAGCCTTGCAATACCGGAAATCGAGCGTGTTTTCCGGAAATCTCACTTTGCAGGGCACCCGGAAGCTTGGCTTGAGCGGAGGTTCGAGCTGATCAACGAAGGGGCGTGGATTTCCGGGACGTTTGACCGAGTTGTTGTGAATCACAGCGGTGCCTGGGTCTACGATTTTAAAACGAACCGGGTTAAGACGCCGGAAGAAATCCAGGCCGCCTGCGACGTCTACAAAATCCAACTTGCGACTTACCGAACGGCGCTGAGCCGGCTGCTCGGATTCGAGACGAGCAGGATCCACAGTTATTTGATTTTCACGCGTCCTGGCAGGCTGCGTGAAGTGCGCTAAACTGGTTTTCATGATTCGTTGGTCTTTCTTCCTGTCTTTAATCCTGTGCGCGCGGCTTGCCGCCGATTATCAACCCGGTAACGAGCAGCCGCCGGAGCCCGCCCGCGAATTCCGCGCCGCCTGGGTGGCAAGCGTCTGGAACATCGATTGGCCGTCGTCGCCGAACGACAGCGCGGCGGCTCAACGCGATGAGCTGACGCGAATCCTCGACCAGGCGGCGGCGTTGAATCTCAACGCGATCGTCCTTCAAGTTCGAAGCGAGTGCGATGCGCTTTACGACTCGAAAATCGAGCCTTGGTCCTACTGGCTAACGGCGAAGCAGGGCCGTCCACCTGGCGACGGGATCGATCCGCTTCCGCGCGCAATTGAAGAGGCTCACGCGCGAGGGATCGAGGTTCACGCGTGGTTCAATCCGTTCCGAGCGCGTGCAAATTCAAAGCCAGCAGCTGCTGCGAATCACGTGACGAGGCAACATCCGGAATGGCTTCTGCCAGCGGGTGGCCAAGTGTGGTTGGACCCGGGTCTTCGCGAAGTTCAAGACCGGGCGATTGCGGTGATGGCGGACGTGGCGGCGCGCTACGACGTCGACGGAATTCACATCGATGATTATTTTTATCCCTACCCAAAGAGAGTGGGCTCGGAAATGCGGGCGACGTTTGATGATTCGAAAACCTTCCAGAAATACCGTAGTTCCGGCGGGAAGCTCGGCGTGAGCGATTGGCGTCGGAGCCAGATCGATGGATTTATCGAGCGTCTTTCGCGTGCGGTGCATCGAGCTAGACCTGCAGTGAAGTTTGGCGTTAGTCCGTTCGGAATTCACCGTCCGGGTCATCCAAAATCGATCGAAGCAGATCTAGATGCCTACGAACATCTCGCTGCGGATTCTCGGAAGTGGCTTCAAGAAGGCTGGGTCGATTACCTTTCTCCTCAGCTTTATTGGCGGATCAACGACACGCCGCACAGCTTCAGGACGTTGGTAAAATGGTGGGCTGACCAAAATACGAAGCAGAGACACTTTTGGCCGGGAATCGCTTCGAGCCGGATCGGACCGAGCGATCGCGGAGCAGGGGAGTCGATCGATCAGATCGAGCTGGCGAGGGAATTTGCGAGGACGCAAACTGGTTCGGGCCACATTCATTGGAGTTGGAGCGCGATCGGCGACAACAAAGACGGCTTACGTCAGAAGTTGGTCTCTGGTCCGTATTCGGAGCAGGCGCTGGTTCCTGAATCTCCCTGGCTGGCGAACGGTGGTTGGCGTAACGACGATGCTCCTCGGATTTCCACGACCTTCGGAAGCGGCAACGTGGTTGTGCGCTGGGAACGCAAGGCCGCCGCGAGGTGGTGGGTCGTGCAGATCAAAACAGGCGGAGTTTGGCGAATGGAACGGATTTTGGGCGGCAAGGCAACCGAGTGGCCGATTCCCGGGGCTCCTGACGTGATTTCGGTTCGGGCGGCAGACGCGTTTGGCCAGCTTTCGCCGGCTGGAGTGCTTCGAAAGCGTTAGGCGGTCGAGAGCGATTTCCTCGCTTGCCAATGTCGGCGCAAGTCGGTTTAGTGAGCGCATGAGACGGGTCCTGACCATTGTTCTCTGCCTCATAATCGGTGCAGCAGCTGCTGGGCGTGCGCAGGAGGGTGAAGATCCGTTTTTCTTCGCGGACATGAGCCGTCCGCCGTTCGACGCTTCCCAAATTACGGCTGAGGACAAGATCCTGACCGTTTTGCGAAACGGCGGCGCAATCCTTGCGCGAAACATCCGGATTTCGAATCGCACGCGGGCTCAACTGATTGCAGTTTCGTTAACGATCGACCCTGAGCATAAACTTGCTTTCGATACGAACGCGCTACTCAGGAAAAAGGAAACTCCGCCGCCGATTCTAATCAAAGGAACGGACGGCGGCGAGCAGATCGACGTCAACGTGATCGCCCAAGACCTACTGGCGGCGACGTACGTGATCTATGGGGATTTCAATAATGCTAAGAACAAGGAAGCGCTGAAACTCGTTGCGATGCTCTACGACATTTGTGTGACGATTTACCCAACTGATACGGAGCTGAAATATTCGCGTGAGATTTTCCTCGAAAACAATTCGGAGGCGGCTTGGGATGAGATTTTGAAGCCCTCGGACGGGAAGGCCGCGGAGGGATCGGTGAATCCGCCTCAGACGATGCGGCCGCTGGCGGTACGTGGACTGGAGTTAAAAAATAAGAAGTCTGAAATCAGCGGACTTCGCCTGGTGGTGAGCCAAACCGGAATTGAGGCGGCCGCGAGCCGGATGAGCGCGACGCACATGGAAAATGTGCGGGATGAGGGGGCGACTCGGCGTTTGCGGCTGATTTTGAAGGAGGGAAAAAGCAGCAGCGAGGGGCTGGATGCGATCGCGGACTTCATGGAGCTTCGGCATGGCGATTGGATCAAAGACGGCGTGATCGAGTTCGCGTTTCGGGATCGAAATCTGATGGAGGAGAAGGAATTGGTTAGTCTGGCATGTGGTTTGATGGTCGAGGGGCTCGTGGCAGGAGAGGGGATCGATCCCGGTTTCGCCTGCGTGGGGGCGATGAAAGCCGACGGCTCAGTTCAGCCGGTAGCCGGTCCGCTTAGAAAATTGCGCAGCGCGCGGATCGCCGGTTGCAAAGTCGTTGCGCTGCCGAACGCCAATCGCTTCGCTGTCATCGATCTCGCGATCCTGGGTCAAGCCGGGCTGCTGTCCGAGGTCCAGATTTTCATCGTCGGAAATTTCGACCACGCCTGGAGCCTTGCGAGGACCGCGCGGCCCGAAGCGATTCAAGAGTCGATTGACGAATTCGCGGGGCTTCAGAAATCGTTCGCGAGCGATGGCGTGCTCGAAACGATTCGTTCCACCGAAGGCAAAGCGACGCTGGAGCGAATCCTGGCTCGCACGCCGAATCACGCCTCTGCGCGTTTGATGCTGGGCTTCGCAGATGGCCAACTGCCGAGTCGATTGAGCCTGAACGGATCGGTCGAAGAACTCTTGATCGAATTCGGGAAGCTCACTGCAATGGTCGACTTGCCGCTCAAGGTTGCGCCTTCGGCGGCGAGCGAATTGAAGGACTTTCAAGAGTCGGTTGCCAGGCTGAAAGAGATCAATGTCAGGGTCGAGCTGCGGGCAAAGGCCTACTCGGATGCGCTGTTGAAATTTGCCGAGGCGATGGAAGGGCAGAAGCGGGCTGGCGGCTCAGCAGCTGCTGGAACGCAATTGCACGAACGCGGAGTCACAGCACTGAAGGAAGCTTCGGCGGCGTTGAAGCAAATCCAGACCGACCCGGAGTTACTCGAGAGGTTTTAGCGGTGGCTCGGCGTGGCTGCGATTCTTCCTTGTGAGAGTCCGGACCTTGGCCCACAATTCCGTCATGAGTGAAGGAGGAGGATTTTTCAGCCGGATGAAGAACGCGTTTGTCGGCATTTTGGTCGGCATCGCAATGTTTTTTGGATCGTTTGCACTGATTTGGTGGAACGAGGGAAATGCGGTCGACGATTTCAGGTCGATAGGCGAACTCGATCAGCTAACCGTCGCTGCTTCAGCCGAAAAGGTAGATCCGAAAAATGAAGGCAACCCGGTTCACATCACGGCCGAAGCGACTACTGAAGAACGACTCGAAGATAGCGCGTTCGGCATCGGCGCTGTAGCGATCCGACTTCAGCGGCGGGTCGAAATGTATCAGTGGGAAGAAAGTTCGAATTCGAAGTCTGATTCGAGCGAAAAGACATACTCCTATCGTAAAGTCTGGTCAGAGAAGGCGATTCAATCTGCCAAGTTCAATGAGGCCTCGACCCATAAGAATCCTGGGATGAAATGGTCGAAGTACACTCCGAATGCCTCGGATGTGAGTTTTGGCCAAGCCTTCAAGCTTCCTGAATTTTTGATCGAGGATCTCGACAATTTTACGGCGCTCCCCGTCAAGGAAACGCCGCCAGAGATTCCGAATGCGAAGCTGCACGAAGGCGGGCTCTACATTTCCGATGGGGGAGGCAGCGAGAGTTTTCCAATGATCGGCGACTACCAGGTCAAATTCTCCGTCGTCAATCCCGGGCCGGCGAGTTTGATCGCCAAGCAAGTGGGCAATTCGTTTGAAAAGTGGAGAACCGAAAAAGTCGATCCGCCTAAAGAAAAATTCATCATCCGAGCCGGGACGCACACTCAGTCGGCGCTGATTGAAATCCTGGAGGACAGGGCAAAACTGATCATGTGGCTGCTGCGAGGTGGCGGGTTTCTCCTGATGTTTTTCGGCATTCTGGCGATTGTGAAACCGATTTCCGTCATTGCGGATGCGATTCCGTTTATCGGGAATTTCATCGAGGGCGGAATCGCGATTGTCGCCGGCTTGGTCGCCGGAATTCTCACCCTGATCACGATCATCATCGCTTGGGTCGCGCATCGGCCGGTCGTCGCGTTGATTCTCCTCGTTGGAGTTGGCTTTCTGATTTTCCTCCTCGTTAGGCGCTCAAAAGCCGGTAAGGCGGCCAGGCAACGACTGCCTCATCCGCACGACACTCCGCCTCCTCCTCCAGGCTTGGACACACCGCCTCCTCCTCCCGTGGGCTGAATCGCCCGCGAGGAGTTTGCTCAAGGCATCATCACCATTTCAGGCGAGTTCAACAACGCCCAAACGGCGTCTTCCATCCGCTCGCGCCATTCGGATCTGAGGAAACGCGTCGGCGGATCGCCCTGACGCGCGGCTTCTTCCATCTCGACCTTGATCACGTTTGCCTCGGTGTTGAGATGGTTCGACCAGGAGACGTAGCGGAAACGATGCGGCTCAGTTTTCGGTGCGACCTGGGCCTCGGGAATAACGCGATCGTCGTAGCCGGAGGAGAGGAGCGCAGTGAAGCGTTCGCGCTCTTCATCCGTCGGTTTGCGAGTGACGATCTGAAGAAAAATGTCGTCCAGCAGCTGCTGGAGCGAGACGTCCCGGATCGCGATCGCCGTTAGCCCGCTTTCATCGGTCAGGCGCGTCAGCCAGGTTCCCATCACGCCGTTGGCGAGAACGCCGGGTTGAATCAGATTCGGCTCCTCTTCGCGTTCGGTCAGGGGCTCAGGACGCGAGTTACGCCAGCCGAATGCTTTCAGCGTGTCGGCGATTGCTTGAGCGCGCGGAAGCGCCAGGCTCGGGCGGTCGCGTTCGTTGCCCATCGTGCTGAACTCCCACGCTCGTTGCGGGAAACCGAAGTTGAGGAAATTCGCGCCCGCCAGTGAGCCTTCGACATCGAGGGTCAACTCCTCAGTCACCATCGATTGCCCAACGGATGCGAAAGCCGAATCGACGATCTGCTCTGCGCTCATTCGGCGTCGGTAGGGCCCTTCGAAGAGGCGGTCTTCGGCTGGGGAGTTGATCGGCGCGTCAACCGCTTCGCGCTGGTAGCTTTTGGAATTCATAATCACCTGCGCAAGGTGTTTCAGGTCATAACCGGAAAGAATCAGCTCGTCCGTCAGGCGCGCGAGGAGCTCCGGATTGCTTGGCTTCGCGCCTTCCCAATCGTCGACCGGATCGACAACGCCCGCGCCCATGAAGCGCGCCCACACTCGGTTCGCTACGACCTCGGCAAATCTGCCTGACGCCGTGACCTGAGCCGCCAGACGCAGCCGAGTGTCCTTCGAATTCCCAATAATCGCGTCAGGAACCTCCGGCGCGAATTCAGCAAACGGCCAATCAGGTTGAATCGCTTCGCCCGGCTTGAGAGTGACTTCGATTAGCGATTCACGGCTTTGTTTCTCAAAAAATGCCGCAGGAACGGTGCTCGACGCCGGCAACTTGATCGGCTGACGCCCTAACATTGCGGCCATCTGGAAAAGATCGCCCTGTTTCCAATCGTGATACGGCGCGTCGTGACAGCGGGCGCATTTCATCTCCACACCGAGGAAAGCGGAGCCGATCACGTGGGCCTTCGCCGCCATCGGCACATCATTTTCGGTAGCGATCGCGAATCCGGCCGTGCCGCCGTACCACGCGCTGCCGCGCATCTGGATCAGCTCCGTTGCGAACCGGTCCATCGGCTTGTTGTCGGCCATCGCCTCGCGAATCCAGTAGCGGAACGGGCCGGTGTTGTTGAGCTTCGGCTTGAGAATGTTCGGGTTCTCTGCGAGCACGTCCTGCCAGTACCCAACCCAGTTGTCCGCCCAGCGATCGTCCGCCAGCAGCTGCTCGACTAGTTTTGCGCGCTTGTCAGGGGCGTTGTCTTCGAGAAACGCCTTCGCTTCGGCCAAATTCGGCGGTACGCCAACCGTGTCGAGAAACGCACGACGCAAAAAGGTTTCGTCTCCGACGATCGGGCTGATCTCGACCGTTTGCGTTGCTTCCGTGGGAAGCGCAGCGCCTTCAGCGATCCACTTTTTCAGCGCAGCGATTTGATCTGCGGTGAGGCCGTCGCCCTTCGGCGGCATGCGATCGTCATCCGGATCGGCAGTGACTAACTCGATCAAAAAACTTTCCTCCGGCTTGCCCGGCACGATCGCGGGAATCTCCGAATCGCCGCCTACGAGCAGGTTCTCGCGAACTTTCATGTCGAGTCCGCCCTTCACTTTGTCGCCGTGGCAGCGGTAGCAGGCCTCGGCGAGGAGCGGCTCGATTTCTTCCTGGTAAAACTGGTCACCGGGCGAAACTTCCGCGCCTCCGGCTTCACGATTCACCTCAGCGATTCGCCTCTCGATAAGGTCGTCAATCGGCCGAGGTGTCGCGTCTGCGACTAGGGTCCGGTACGCAAAATCGTGACGCTCCTTCCAGAAACCAGCTTGCAGCGCGTTCTTAGCTCGCCGGTTCGTTGCGTCCAGATTTTTGAATTGGATTCCCTGCTCAGCGCTCGTCGCCAGCCAGCCTTCGTCGGTCAAATCTCGGCCTCCTACGATTTGAAACATCTCGCCAGGTTTCGCCGTCGCGAAGACGGTTTCGCCGAACTCCATCCGATAGGCCGGCCCGCCAACGATGATCTCGAATAGCACGGTGTGCTTGCCGCCTGCCGATTCAAACTCGATCAGTTTTTCGTCGTCATTCATCGCGGCCGGTCGCATTCCTTTGATCGGAACCTCCGGCAAGGGATCGACCACGTGGTGTGCCCCGCCTCGATTCGGCTGCTTCCGGGTCGTAACCAGGATTTCGTCGTCAATCCAGAGCCTCGCCATTCCTGCTGAACGAACCAGCAGCTGCTGGTTGCCAGCGGGCAGCTCGATCTGGCCCCACGCACGGACGAGAACCGTTTTTCCCCAGTCCTCGCGAACGCCCCAATCGTCATAAGCTTGAGGAACCCGTGTGAACGCGAATTCGGCCTGCTCCCACTCGGTATGCAGATCGATTCCGGCCGTTGGAATCGAATCGATTTTGCTGATCGGCCCAAACATCTGCACGAGAATTTTGCCCTCCGGAATCTCGGGTTTCGGCAACGGCTTAGGTTTGTAATTCCAGCGCGATTTCAGCTCTTCGGGGCTGAGAATCGTTCGGTAGAGCGCGATTTCGTCCATTTTGCCGTCGAAGCAATTTCCAAGACTTCCTTTCATCGTCGAACCGATCCAAACTTCGTCGTCATCGACTACGGGCGGCTGAGTCGTCTCGCCTCCCATGTCCCATTTGCCTTTGACTTCCTGACCATCGAGATAACCACGAATGCTTTTGGGATCGCCAAATTTGTAAGTCACCGCGACGTGATGCCAGCCGCTGCCAGCCGCGAATCCGGCTCCCGAAGTCCAGCGATGCCAGTCGCCAGGGTGATCGCCGTTTTTTCGACTGCGGAAAAGGAAATTCACGCACGCGCCGCTCCCGCTTTTGCGAAGCCGAAGCGCCCAGTTCTGATTGACGCTTGGAAAGCCCGGACGCCCGGTTCGGCCCTTGGTCAGGATGCAGGCCTGCTGATCGATCAGGTCCAGATTGACCCAAGCTTCGGCTGTAAATTCGTCCCCGTTGTCGAAATCAAAACGGCTGTCGGCACCTTCGTCCTGCAGCGCAATCCAGCTTGGCCTGGAAAGCTCAAGCGCCGGATTTTTTTCGGGAAAGTCTGGAAATTCGGGTGCTGTCGGACCATCGCTGGTGAGCGTGATCGTTCCGGTTTGAGCAGCTGCTGGATCGAGCTTGTCGTCGAACGACCATTTGAAGACGGGATCGGCAGCGGCAAGCGAGCTGATAAGTGCGAGATTGAGGAGGGTGAATCGACGCAGGTGCATGGGTGGAATCTGGATTGGAAAACTCCCAATTTCACCCGGAATTCGACGGCGATTTTCCGCGCGCTGCATTTTCATTACCAGAATTGGTTTGATTGAGCCTGAAATGAGCGCACGCTTTATCCGTGATTCGCAGCTTCGGCGATAGACATTCGGAAAAGGTTTGGAGTGGCGAATACTCGAAAAAGTTTCCCCGCGAAATCCAACCTGGCGCGAGGGAGCGGATGGTAATTTTAAACGAAGCCCGAAAACTTGAAGATCTCTATTTTCCTCCCTCCAACGGTTTTCATGCATTGAGCGGAAAATTGAGCGGATTCTACGCACTGAGGATAAACCGTCAGTGGCGAGTGATATTCGCTTGGGAAAATGGGGACGCCGAACAGGTCAAAATCTCTGACTACCATTGAACTTGTGATGAAAGAAGACCGCCTGCCACCAATAGGAAATCTCGTCGGACGCATGCTCGATGAAGGAATTCGCGCGACCGGAAAGTCAAAAGCGGCGGTTGCCCGTGATCTCGGTGTGCCGGCCGCCCGCGTATCCGATGTGATTGCAGGAAGACGCGGACTAACGCCGGAATTCGCGCTCCGCCTCGGTCGATATTTTGCCACAAGTGCCGAATATTGGCTGGGGATTCAGATGCAGTGTGAACTTGATCAGCTTCGATTCGAAAGAGCGGATGAAATAGATAAGGAAGTTCAACCGGCTGAACTTCAAGGCGTCGCCTGAGCGTTTTCACCAAAGCTCCAAGCCGGATGACTTGTCGAAGACTCTGTGCCAGATTCGGCGATGCGAATCTTGAGTTTCATCCCAGCGCTCGCGATGCCGTTTTTTTGTGCGGCGGCGGAGGTCGAGTTTAACCGAGATATCCGACCGATTCTTTCCGACAACTGTTTCAAATGTCATGGGCCGGACTCGGCCTCTCGCAAAGCGGATTTGCGGCTCGATCGCGAGGAGGATGCTCGAGACGCGATCGATCCAGGCAATCCGAAAGGCAGCGAGTTGATCGCTCGGGTTTTTCACGACGATCCAGACGAGGTGATGCCGCCGCCGGATTCGAACCTGAAACTGAGCGCGAGTCAGCAGCAGCTGCTGCGGGATTGGATTGCTCAAGGAGCGAAGTGGGAGGCGCACTGGGCGCTGATTCCGCCAGCTCGGGAAGACGGTCGGAAGTTAGACGATTTCATCGAGGCTGAGCTGACCGAAGCAGGCTTGAAGCTTTCGAAACCGGCCGATTTGCCGACTTTGATTCGTCGGGTAACGCTGGACCTGACCGGCCTGCCGCCGACTCCGGCAGAAGTCGATGCGTTTCTGGAAAATCCGAACTACGAGGCGCTCGTCGATCGGTTGCTGCGTTCTCCGCGTTACGCCGAGCGAATGACCTGGCAGTGGCTCGAAGCGGCGCGCTTCGCGGACACCGATGGTTATCAAAACGACGGCCCGCGCGACATGTGGCGATGGCGAGATTGGGTGATCGAGGCTTACGCAGAAAATAAGCCGTACGACGATTTCACGATCGAGCAACTGGCTGGCGATTTGCTTCCGGATGCGACTCTGGATGACCGGATCGCGACCGGATTTAACCGAAATCATCGCTACAATTCCGAAGCCGGCCTGGTTCTTGAGGAGTTTCTGCTGGAGAACGCCGTCGATCGTGTGGACACGACGTCAACTGTCTGGATGGGGCTGACGATGGGCTGCGCGCGCTGTCACGATCACAAATTCGATCCGATCACGCAGAAAGAATATTACCAATTGATCGCGTTCTTCGACAACGTGCCGGAGTCCGGTCGGGCGATCAAATTCGGCAACTCAGAGCCGTGGATCCCGGCACCGACGCCGGATCAGGCGAGCGAATTGGCGAAGCTGGACGCGGAGGTCGAGCAGGCGCGTGAGGCCCTGACAGAGGCAAAAAACGAGATCTCCAAGGCGATGACTGGGTGGGCGCCGGCTTCTGAAAACGAGCAGCTGCTGGAAGACGGCCTGACTCGATTGCCTGAGCCGAAAAAGGTGGAAGGCCTGGTTTGCAATGAGCGATTTTCGATCGCATTCCGGATGACGCCGGAGCAGGTCGACTCAGGCGCGGTGCTTTCGAACGAAACGGCCGACACGACTCGCAAAGGGATGCTTGTCGAATTCGTTGACGGGCGACTTCGGTTTTACATCATCAGCCGCTGGATTTCCGGAGTCGCGGCGATTGAAACCGAACGCAAATTCGCGCCAGGTGAGACCGTCCACGTGATGCTGACGAATGACGGTAGCCAGCGAGTTGGTGGGATGCGGATTTTCGTCGACGGCGAGCCAGCGGAG
>JBLHKS010000044.1:0-41651 GCA_047620505.1 Verrucomicrobiales bacterium
CTGAAGTCAGCAGCGCGCGGATTTCGGTCCTTTGCCAACTACCGCATTCGAATCATGTTTTTCTGCGCAAAGTTAGATCTCTTTCCGTTAGATAGTTGCCACGAAAATCCCTGAAGAGCCCAAATTCACTTCGGGACGCGTTTGGCTTCAATTCGTCTTCGAAAGCTCTGGGACTAGAGGGAGATGCCGGGCCAGGCGATGGCGGCTCTCCTTTGATTTCGGGCGGACAGATCGTTGGTATCGTCAGCGCAGCCTTCAATCCATCAGGAACGAATGTTCAATACGGCACGATCGGCGTGATCGCCCCTCTACTCCAAGGTAAGAATATTAATTGGCTAAGAGGTGAGGGCGTAGAAGTGTTAGGAAGAGCTTCGAATGAAGCAACTCCACAGAGCGACTCGTCCGACAAAAAAGAAACACGCAGTCGATCAAATAGCTCCAGAAGTGCCGATTTTCCTTTGGTCTTCATGGATCAGAGGGCAGTCTCAGCGACCCTATTTAGTGGCCTGCCAATGGCCAATGCGGTGCAAAGCGCTGGAATCCGCGCAGCTGGTTTGGCGACTCGTGACGCGAACTCACGGCTGACTCGATTGCGCGCCCGTCGCCGCACGAATGAGACATTGTGGGGCGAAGCGGATAGCGAGGCGAAGTCTAACTTGTCGCAGTTCCTTGCCTTCACGGCGGAGCAAGGCATCGACACGGCTGAAGCGCTTGGTTTAAACGACGAAACTGATCGACCCAGCTTCGATATCCTCATTCCCGGAGGCGCATTTGCTTCAGCAGCTGCTGGTGCCGCAATGCCTTGGGATGGCGGTGGCGGTAAGATCGTAACTTTCGCGGACGAGGCTAAGCGTTGGGCGATTTTCGCGAACGGAGACACCAGTATTTACGAACAGGATCCGATCGGTCAATCCCGCGGTTTCACGACAGAGGCGGGATCCGGCTCAGTCGGAATCGAGCACCATCTGAACGACCGTTTTGCGTTCGGCTCGACCTGGAGCTACATCACCAGCGAAACAGATGTTTCGGGCGTTGGCGATTACGATACGGATGGCTGGGCCGCCTCGGCTTACGCCAGCTATTATAATAATGGGCTCTGGGGTGATCTACTATATAGTTATGGTGATTTCGACATCACAACCGAGCGAACTGCCAGTTCACGTTCGTCAGCAGCCGGAGAGACGGAGGCAAACACGCATCAAATTGATCTCAACCTGGGCTACAACTTTGAAACCCAGAAAATCGTTCACGGACCAATTTTCGGAGCGAACTATCTGACTGGAAAAACTGACGCGTTCACTGAAAACGGCAGCGGAACGGCGAACTTGATCTACGGCGAGACCGGGAGTGAGTCGCTGACGACGTTGCTTGGCTGGCAGACGACATTCACCCACGCGATGGGCAACGGAGTCTTGACCACGCAGCTTCGCGCCGGCTGGGGTCACGAGCATTTGAACGACGAAGAGTTGACGTCCGTTCGTCTCGCTCAATCGCCTTTCTTTGGAGTCGACGGCACGGAGGCCGGAGGATTCGGGGTCAGCAGCCGCGCGCCTCGTCCAAGCAGCGACTACATTATGCTTGGTGTCGGCATCGATTACGCGCCAAACGAGGCATTTTTCATTGGCATCGACATTCAGACCCGATTGCTGAGAGACGATGCATCCGAGCAATTCGGATCCCTTCGCGCTGGCTATCGGTGGTGAATCGGTTCGCTTGAAAATGGCAGGCGCTTGGAATTATTTTCGGTGATGATCCAGCGTCTGCCGATTGCACAGTGAATCAGTCCTATTTCTCTTCCTTAGAGTAAGGACGAAGACCAAGGAGCATCTCAGCTCTCTCAGTAAGCGGCCTGGCAGCGAGCGCCTTATCCGTGTACTCAGCAAGGTTGCTGGCAACGATAGAATAAACCGCCTGACGGTCTTGGCTAGTGTCGACTTCAACACACTTTTTCTTGCTCTTGAAAAGTTCGACAGTAGGCAGGGTCTCAACCTTGAAGGTATCGAATCTCTGTTTCACGCTCTCAATATTATCATCACTCCGGCCTGAATACTTGGCGCGACCGAGGATTCGTTTTTCTAGAACAGCGTAAGGACATTCAAAATACATCATCTTTGGCAACTCAGCTTCCCTACCGAAGATATCATACCATCCTTCAAGATTTTCCAGCGAGCGAGGGAATCCATCCAAAAGGAAGTTGTTCTTTCCTGTCGTTCTGGTGATCGTCTCCATCGCGTCCTTGAGCAGGGTCACGATGATCTCGTTGGGCACTAATTTTCCAGCCGTAATGAATTCTTCAATCGTAGCAGCTGCTGGCCCTCCGGCCTGACGCTCGGTGCGAAGGAGGTCGCCAGTCGAAAGATGAGTCCAGCCGAGTTGAGATTCGGCAAGCTCGCACATCGTCCCTTTTCCGCTACCGGGGCCGCCAATAACGAAAACAACGTTGGGATTGGGGCATGGAAGTCTCGGATCGAAATGGTGGAGCACGACCTCCGGAGCAGGAGCGACACCCTTTTTGTAGACGTGCCATTCTCTGCCAGCAGGCGGCATTTCGTCTTCGGAAGTGATGTCGTAGGCAAGATGACCGTCGAGACGGCAGATCCTCCAGGATTTGTAGCTGTTGGAGTATGAGAGAGCCGGACTTCTGGCGGATTTTCCATCGGCACGATCCCACGCCAACTTACCATTCCAGTAGCCGAGACTTGAGACGGTTCCCGATTCGGATTCGGCGGGTGGTGCCGTCGAAGGGACGAAAAGGCCATCAACTTCGGGGAGACCGGATCCTGACACTTCAATAAAGAAAGTGTTTGGTTTGAGTTCATTTGTATCGGCCATAATTGGTGCTGACAGTTGGTCTACAGAACGGTGGGAAGCTACTTTTTTCGAAATCCACGTGCCAAGGATCATGAAATGCGAAATCTTGCGAAAAACCCGGACCCGAAGTTCGAGACGCGCTTGCCGGAGTTTCGGCAGATTCTCGAAAGCAGCGAGTTGAAGCCGTGGCGACAAGATCGACCTGAATTTGTGTCGAAGTCGGCAATCGCAGCGGACGCTCGCGGAGAATACGTAGATATTGAAAAGAAAAGAGCCGCTCGCGACCCGAAGGTGCGAGCGGCTCTTGGGCGACTTCCAAGAAAACCCCTTAACTTGGAAGCCGACGAATGCTACAGCTGGATAGGGAAATCGCTATGCCCGAGACAGCGATGCTTGTATCGTTTTCGGCAACGCCTTCCCCGTAGAGCTTGCCTGTTGGCGGAATTATCGGTTTAATTGAATCATGGCGCGCGAATTCATCAGTTTGGTTCCCGAAGGCTCGCCGCACCGCGTAGCCGGCGAACGCCGCGTCATTCTGCGCAATATCAGCCTTCAGATTCTCACGACTCGACTGATTGAATTGAATTCGTGGAATCTCGAAGGATTGAACGATCCGTTCTGGCGGCTCTACTCGCCTGTCAGCGGCCGCGCGATAGTCTGGGCGGAGATGGATTCAGGTGAGGTGGAGACCGAATTGATTCCCGGACGCGCTTACCTGATTCCGCCACGCACAACCCTTCGCTCGACCAATCCGGAGCCGTTTTCCAAGTGGTATGTTCACTTTTCCCTTGGCTTGAGCGGAGACCGCGCGACGCCAGGGGTGTATCTGGTCGAGCTGACGGAGAGCATGCAGGCGAATCTCGCCAAATTACCTTCGCTGACCGAAGTGCCTTTTCCGTGGATTTCGGCAGCCCTGGTTGCCGAAGCCCTCCAGCAGCTGCCGGCTGACGTCTGGATGAAACATCGAGTCGACAGCCGGGTCGAGCGCGCAATGGATTTCATGCACGCGAACCTGACGCGCAAGCTCTCCGCCGAGGGAATTGCCGCCGAAGCCGGGCTCAGCGTTCGGAATTTAAACCATCTTTTCCAACAGCACGTGCAAATGGCCCCGATGCGCGTGCTGCTCGATTTCCGCCTCGACAAAGCGTGCCGTCTGCTCCGTCACAACGACACGTCGATCGAGCAGATTGCCGAAGAATGTGGTTTTCCAAATCGCTACTACTTCAGCCGTATGCTGAAGCAGCACCGCGGGACGTCGCCGGCTGCCTATCGGCGAGCCGAAGTTTAGCCCCGGCCTATTTTTTGAACATTTCGTTCTCAGGATCTCCCCCGCTCAGGGCGTAAGCGATGAGATCGAGAATTTCTTCCTTAGTCAGCATTGCGAGCAGCATCGGCGGCATCGGTGAGACCTTGGAGACCTCGATGCTCTCGACCAGTTTGCGATCGACGTTCGTCCGCTGATTTGGATCGGTGAGATCGGTGTTCACGGTCACATTATCGCCGTTGAGGTTGACGACGACGCCGGTGACGAGATCGCCGTTTTTCATCGTCACCACGATCGGCGCAAACTGCTCGTTAATTTCTTTGCTCGGATTGATGATTTGGTCGAGCAAATCGTGCGGGCTGTAGCGGCCTCCAGCGCCCGTCAAATCCGGGCCGGTCATACCGCCGGCGTTACCGAATCGGTGACAGGCGAAGCAGGCAGCTGCTGAGAACGCTTTTCGGCCCTGAGCGAAGTTACGCCCGGTCATTCCGTCCTTTGCGGCGGCGCTAAGTTCGTCCAGCGTCCAAACCGTCGGCGTGCGCCCAACGAACATCGCGCCGAGGTTTTCGATCGCGGATTTGACCTCGGGTTTCTTGGCGATGAGTTCGGCGTGCTGTTTTTTCTCGGCCTCGGTGAAAGTCGCGAGGCTGTCATTGCGGATGAACTCGATGAACTTAGCGAAACTCGCTCCGCCACGGTAATTCGCGGCTTTGAGGAACCATTCGAGCTGCTGCTGGCGCAGTTCGGGCGTCCATCCGGTCTTGAGGAAGCGTAGGCTGCGAGCGTACTCCATTTGCGGTTCCTGGCTTTCGGCAGCCAGGATCAAGGCCATGCCTTTGGACGCTGTGTTTGGCGCTTGAAGATAAGCCAGCGTCTCGCAGAGCAGCCAGTTGAGTTCGAACGTATCGGCGGGAAATGCAGGATCGAGTTTGGCGATCAGAGCATCGATTCGAGCCTTGTCAGGATCACCGAACCGATTGAGGACGATCTCGACCGTGCGGACGTAGCCGATTTTCGCCGTTGAAGTGAGCGCGCTGAAATCCAGTTCGAGCAGGGAATCGAGGATGCGATCCCGCATTGCCGTGTCGACCACGTGGCCTTCCGAACGATGATCCGGATCGACGCCCGTCAAGCGCGTCAGGGCGAGCAAAGCGGGGATTCGTCGAGCAGGCGAAATTTCGCCCAGAGCTTTGTCGGCCCAGCCTTCGGTCGGCTGATGTTCAAGGGCAACTCGGGCCGCCCAAGCGACAAAGCGATCGTCGTGATCGAGATTCGGCCACGCCGATGCAATCGCTTTCGCATCCTGCTTACCATGAAAGGCTTCCAGCTCATGGCGAAGTCTGACTGCTTCCGAAGGCGGACGAGTGACATTCGGCGGAGGCGTCGTGTCCTCGCTTCCTTTGTAGGTTACCCGATAGAAGCCCGACTGGACTTTTCGACCGCCAATCGCGAAATACATCGCGCCATCTGGATGGATGATCAGATCGGTAACCGGCAACGGAGCACCCGTGATGAATTCTTCCTTCGTTGCGGTGTAGCTCGCGCCTTCCTCTTCGAGGTGAACTGCGTAGATTTTCCCCCAGCTCCAATCCAGCACGTAAAACGCTTCCTGATATTTGACTGGAAACTTCGCGCCATAGCCGAAACGCGCTCCAGTTGGTGAGCCAGGCCCGATATTCAGAACAGCAGGAAGGTTATCGGTATAGAATTCGGGAAATTTGCCCGCGCCGTTGCGCCAGCCGTATTCGGCTCCACTCACAACGTGATTGATCCGCGTCGGCCGATACCAAGGCGTATTGAAATCGTATTCCATATCCGCGTCGTAAGTGAAGAGCTCGCCGTGCTTGTTGACGTCGGCACCGTAGATATTTCGGAAGCCTGACGCGATTGCCTTAAACTCTTTGCCGTCCGGTGAGACGCGATAAATGATTCCGCCCGGCCCGAGCCGATTACGGTTGTGACCGCGACCATCCGGCATCCGCGGAAGGAGATGATCCTCGCCCCAAGTCGGCTGAACCGGTGAGGACGCGGCGACCTCCGTCAAATCCGCGTTGTTGCCAGTGACGAGGAAGAGGCCCTCACCATCTGGCGTCGGCACGACCGCGTGGACGCCGTGGTCGCCGCCCGAATTGATGGCTCGCAGCAGCTCCACTTTGTCGAGTTGGTCGTCGTCATCGCTGTCGCTGATCCGGTAGAGACCGCTCGGGATTTTCTTCTCGTAATCGTTCACGCCCGCGTAAAGCGCGCCGAACGCGAAGACCATTCCGTTGATCGCGCGAATGTTGACCGGGACTTTTTCCACGTCCGCTTTCTTGAGCGTCCCAGCAGCTGCTGGCGGCGTGAATCGGTAGAGATCGCCGTACTGATCGCTGGCGTAGATCCTGCCCTTGTCGTCATTGCAGAGCGCGACCCAGGATCCATGATCCGGTCCTGGAACGGAATAGAGCAGTTCGACCTCGAACCCTTCAGGGACCTTGATCCGATCCACCGGCGTCGCCGAATTTTCGCCGCTCGCCGGTGCCATCGTCGTAGGTCTTTTCGGTTTCGGTGCCGCTTTCGCCTTTCCTTTGCCCTTTGGAGCGCCCTTTTTCGCCTTCGGAGCACGCGGAGCAGGCTTTTCGATTTTCTGCGCGTCCGGCGGGATGTCTGCTTTGGCAAATGGCGTTACACCGCCATCCGGAAGCGTCTTCAATAATATATCCTTGATCTGGACCTCCATCGCCGGGCCACGATGAATCTGGAGCGCTAACAAACCCGCCAACGAACGCCCGGGATCGCCTTCATCATGATCGGCCAGCTCAACCGTAAGTTTTCCGTCCACAAAATGCTGAATGTGATTTCCCTTCGCAACGATCCGATATTCGTGCCACTTGGCCACATCGACAGCGACCGGATCGCGCTCTGCGACGATCCATTTTTCGCCCTGAGGATCCGTCACCACGCTCTGACCGTTCTTCACGATGATTCCCCTACCCTTCTCATGGTAGATCATCGCGTTGTTTACCGCGGTCGGATGGACATCGCACTGGTAACCGCTGATCGCCCACTTTCCGATGTCCGGCATTTCCTTACTCCGATATTGGACCCCTGAGTTGTTCCCGGTAACACGAATATTCGCCTTCAGCTCGAAATTTTTCACCTCGCCTCCCCGCCAGATGAGAAACTGGTTATAACTCAAGTGCTCAGGGCCTTTCGTTCGGCCTGTGATCGCTCCGTCTTCAACTGACCAGAGTTCGGGGTTTCCGTCCCAGCCCTCCAGGGTCTTGCCATTGAAGAGCGGCGTGAATCCGTCCTCAGCACCTGCTAGAGCGCCGACGGATATCAGGAGGGTGAGCAGAAGGAGGCGTTTCGTCTTCATCATGAGATCAACGGTTGGTCGGAAAAGCGAGAAACTCACGCGAAAACCCTACAACTAACTCCGCCGAATCTGTATCGAATCCGGCAAGATCTGGGCGGCCCCAGACTGCCTTGATTTCAGGAGTCAGGAAAACTTGCAAGCTTGAGCGAACCTGATTCATTCAAGCATGAACGCTCCCCAGCCGAATAAATTAGTTACCCCGACAACTCGGAGAAATCGCCTCGCAACCGCCGTTACGGCTCTCACCACTGCGGCTGTCGCGCTCACGGTTCTGACTACGACGCCGACTCAATCGTTCGCTCAGAAATCTGTGGCGCAAGCGAATGGCATTTCCGAAAAGGATGCGGTCGGCAAGTACTTCGACATGGGCTACGACTACATCGACTCCCTGGTTCTGGCGAAATACTGGGAAGAACCATCCTTCTACGAAGCGAAAGTCACGATGGGAGCCAAGATGTTGGCCTTCGGAGCCGAAGACGGCGAACTTCACATGCTCGCGGCCCGCTCAGAGGCACTGGCAAAGAAGGACGACGATCTCCCTCTCTGGATTGATGACGCCGGTTTCTCTTACGACGATGCTGAGCTGTTGGGGGATTTCTGGAAGTCCGAGGATGTCTGGGAATCGAAAATCACGATGGTTCGGATGTTAGTCGGAGGCCACAGCAACGTTCTCGATGCTTCGCTCAAAGCGGCAAAGAAGCGCCGGTAAATGTCGATGCCAATCGACGACTCGGGTATCGGGCGTTTGGGAGTCGAGATCGAACTCCTCGCCCCGCCCGGGCGTAGCCGAGAAGATCTGGCCAACGCGATCGCCAAGCACTACGGCGGGAACGTCAGGCGTTTTTTTCATCCACAAGGTGAGCCGAGCAAGGCGAAAAACACGCCCTTCTTCGAGAACCTGACACTGGGTTTTATCGTTGATGATGATGAGGGAAATATTTTCGCCTGGTGCGTCGACGACCTGACGATCCAGGAAGATCTGGATCAAAAGCAACCGTCTCAACCGGGTTGGTATCGAATCGTCAGCGACGACGCGAGGCTGCTGCGCCTGACGATGTGTCATGCGGACGCGACCGAACCGCGGGAGTCGGTGCTGCTGCCGATTGCCGATTTGTTTTGCACAGAGGCAAAGGTAGGCGAAGGCGGGATGATCCGTGTTTCGGACGAAGCAGGCGCGCCGATCGCGATTGCTGCGCCGTTGCCGGGCGAACGCGAACGGCCGTGCGAGTTGATCACGCCGCCGATCGACAGCGATCATCTTGAGTATCTTGAAACACTGTTAGGGCTGGCGAGATCGCTGGATTTCTCGGTTCCTGCGGAGGCCGCGACGCATCTGCATTTCGATGCGGCTTCGCTTTGCGATGCGGCGACGATTGCAAATCTTGTTCGGTTTCTCAACGCGCATTCGGACGCCCTTAAAGAGATGATCGGGACGAATCCGCGTTGTCGCCGACTTGGAAAGTGGCCAGCGGAGTTGATCGAATTGGTCGAGTCGCAAGATTTTGTCGAGTCGGATTGGGAAAGCGCGCGAAAGCAGCTGAGCCAGGTCAAGCTAACGAAATACTGCGACTTCAATCTCATTAACCTGGTTCATCAGAATCCTGACAAGCACACATTTGAGGTTCGAATTTTGCCTGTTTGGCTGGATGGGCGAAAGACCTTCGAGGCGGCAACGCTGTTCGCCAAGATCTTGAATTGGGCGAAGGAAAACGATCGTCAGCTGAAATCGGTGCCGTCCGATTTGACAGATTTCGCTTTTGAAGCCTGAAGGCCGGCGAGCCAGCAGCTGCTGACGCTCGATCAGATCGCAACTTGTGATGGCGGCGCATCTCGCTAGCCTTTTCGCATGATTACGCGCTTCCTTTTTGCCTTGGGCCTCATGATTGCGATGTTCACCCCTGGCGCTGTCGTTGCCGAGGATATTAAGATCGTTATCATCGCTGGAGCCGTGAAGGAAGTCGATCGCGTCGGACATCACGATTATCTTGGCGGCTGCCGATTGCTGGAAGAGCTTCTAAAGCAGACGCCGGGCGTTCATACCGTTCTAGTTAAGCAAGATTGGCCTGAGAGCGAGGTAGTTTTCGACAACGCAGCAGCGCTCGTTTTTTACACAGACGGCGGAGGGAAACAGGCTTACCTCCAGACGCCAGAACGGATCGCGACAATCCAGAAACTCGTCGACGCCGGAGTTGGAATCGTTAGCGTTCATCAGGCGGTCGAGTTTCCTCCGCAGAACGCCAAACAGTCCGGCGGTTGGACCGGCGCGCTCTACAACAAAGCGTTTTCCGGGCGCGGACACTGGGATAGTAAGCATGAGGTTTTTCCGGACCATCCGACGACACGCGGAGTGGTCGCTTGGGAGATCATCGATGGCTGGCTCAACGGTTTTAAGTTCGCGCCCGAGATGAAAGGTGTGACTCCGTTAGTGTGGTCAGGCAAAGAGCATCAAGGCTCAATCAAAGGTGGTGATTCCGATGTCGTGGCGTGGGCATTCGATCGTGCTGACGGCGGAAAGTCGTTCAATTTCAGCGGGCTGGACGGGCATTCGGCCTGGGAGCGGGACGGGATGCGAAAGCTCATGGTTAACGGGGTTCTCTGGTCAGCTGGGCTTGAAATTCCGGAGGCAGGGGCGTCGTGCACAGCGGACAAGGAAATGATTGATTCGTTTCTGACACCTCGGATCGCTCCGAAGCCGGCGCCAAAAAAATCGTAACCCAGAGTCGAAACGACCCAACATCATGCTCCGCCAATTTCTATTCGGGCTCGGATTTATCCTCGCCGCATCCGTTTCTGCTGATGATCGGCTGGTTCGCGAATCGGAACCGCTCTCGCCGGAAGACGAACACGCAGCTCTAAAAGTCGCTGACGGATTTGAGATCCAGCTGTTCGCCGCCGAGCCGCAAATCAACAAACCGATCAATATTGCGTTCGATAAAGACGGTCGGCTGTGGGTTTCGTCGACAGTCGAATATCCCTACGCAGCTAAGAAAGATCGATGGGCCGATCCAGAGGGCTCAAGCGTCGCCGACAGCCGCGATACGATCAAAATTCTCGAAGACACCGACGGCGATGGGCGAGCCGACACCGTTGTCGACTTCGCAGATGGTTTGAACATTCCGACGGGCGTGCTGCCTTGGAAAAAGCCGGAACACAAGATGGGTTGCATCGCTTGGAGCATCCCTAACATCTGGTATTTCGCGGACACGACCGGCGACGGGAAGTGCGATTTGCGCGAAGTTCTTTTCGGTCCGTTAGGGTTTGAAAAAGACACTCACGGCATGTGTTCAAGCTTTCGGCTTGGCCCGGATGGCTGGGTTTACGCGACCCACGGTTTCAACAACACCAGCCATGCGACGGCGAAGGACGGAAGTGAGGTCGAAATGGAATCCGGAAACGTTTTTCGATTTCGGCCCGACGGATCGCGCATCGAAATTTTCTCGCGCGGTCAGGTCAATCCGTTTGGCCTTTGCTTCGATCAACGCGGCAATCTTTACAGCGCCGATTGCCACAGCTCGCCGATTTATCAGCTGCTGCGCGGAGCGACCTACCCACATTTCGGCAAGCCCGCCGGTCCGCTCGGATTTGGGCCGACAATGATCCAGCACACCCACGGCTCGACCGGAATTTGCGGCATCGCCTACCTGCACAGCGATGTCTGGGGCGCGGATTGGAACGACCACATCCTGATCGGAAATCCGGTCAACTCCCGCGTTAATCGCGATCAAATCCGATTCACCGGCTCGACCCCAGTCGCCAACGAAGAGCCCGATTTCATCGAGAGCGACGACCCGTGGTTTCGGCCCGTCGATCTGACGATTGGCCCGGATGGAGCGCTCTACATCGCGGATTTTTACAACAGAATCATCGGTCATTACGAAGTTCCGCTCGATCATCCCGGTCGTGATCGTGAGCGTGGTCGCATCTGGCGTGTTGTGAAAAAATCCGGATCCGATCCACTTCCGCCTGTGCAAAAAATCGAGCCGATCTCGAATGCCGTCGCGTCCCTGACAAACCCAGATCCGTTTCGTCGGCGGACAGCAGCTGCTGAGTTGCAATTCGCGCCAAAACTCGATGCGATCGGCCCGCTTACCGAGGCTTTGACGAACACGCCTGCCGAAGACACGCACCTCCGCCACGTCCTCCGAATGGCGATCAGCGAGCACCTCCAGTTGCCGGGCGCATTCGCGAAAATGCCGACTGACGATGAAGCGGTGATCCAGAGCGCGATCACCGTGCCGACCGCAGACGCAGCTGATTTTCTGCTGAAAACGGGAGCGATCGGCTTTCCGGATCGCATCCATCACATCGCGCGATACGGCTCAAATGACGCCCGCGCAAAGCTGATTGAAATCGGGCAAATGCAGAAAACGGGCTGGACCGCGCAAGCCGATACGATCCAACAAATCGCCAACGGGCTTGAAGAAGGCGGCGCGACGAAATTTCGCCCAGACCTCCTGACATGGGCACAAAATATCGCTCCGCAAATTCTTGAAGCGCACAAAATTCAGCCTCCCGGCGACTGGACGCAAATCCCAAATGGAGATTCGCCTTCGCCTTGGGTTTTGCAGCTGAGGAAGTGCGCGGACGGCACGGACGCGACCGTTCTTTCCAGTTTGCCGAAAGGCGCGGAGGGCGCCGAGCAACGAACCGGGCTGATTCGCTCGAAGGATTTTCCAGCGCCCGAAAAACTAACTTTCTGGCTCTGCGGCCATCGCGGCAGTCCCAGCAAATCGGTGCATGAGAAAAATTTCGTCCGGCTGGTCAATGCGGTTAGCGGTGTAGAACTTTTCCGGGCTTACCCGCCGCGAAATGACGTCTGCCAGAAAGTCGAATGGACGCTTTCCGATCTCGCGGGCCAATCTGTTCGTTTCGAAATCATCGATGGCGACAACGGCGGTTCTTTCGCCTGGCTCGGCGTCACGCGGATCGAGCCAGCCGTCGTTAGGATCGAAGACTTCGACCGCGCAAATTCTAACGGAAAAGCTCTTACTTTCCTCGCCGATCTCCTCAAAATTTCAGCACCAGCCGATCTCCGCGACCATCTCCGTCCTTTTCTCCCGCCAGCACCACCAGCGCCGCCACGCGTCGTTTCTGAAGAGGATCGCAAGAAGCTCGACGCCATCATCACTGCTCGCTTAGCCAGTTTCGATCCCGCGAAAACCGACATCGCTCGCGGGGCCGCGCTCTTTAAAGCTCACTGTGCCGTTTGCCATCAAGTCGAAGGCGAAGGCGGCTTGATCGGCCCGCAACTCGATGGGATCGGCAACCGCGGCGCGGAACGGCTCGCTGAGGACATTCTCGATCCTAACCGAAACATCGACGCCCATTTTTATCTCACGACTCTCACGTTAAAGGACGGCTCCACGACGGCCGGTTTTGTCCAAGCTGAACCTGGCGAAGTGGTGGAACTTCTCGACCCCACGGGCCAGGCGCGGCGTCTCCCGAAGAGCCAGATCGAGAAGCGCGAAACCGCGCCGATTTCCTTGATGCCGCCGACCTTCGGCCAGACCCTGACCGAGGCCGAATTCCACGATCTTTTGAGCTGGATTCTGGCGACAGCGAAGAATTGAGTCGCGATTGGCGGCCAGCAGCTGCTCAGGATTCGGCCAACGGCATCATCGCTAATGATGTTGGTTTTGAAGGAGGCTGAGTGATTTTTTCTCGAAAATATTATTGGGCTTTCGCGACTTTCGACGAAGGAGGGAGTTCAGTAGCAAAACTACAAACCCAGATTCCCCGAATCTCAGAGTACCCTCCCCACTCTGAGGATTTTAGAAGGGGGCCATTTTTTTGATGCGAGTACGATTTCGCCAGTGTTGGCGTCGGCAAGCGGGAGGAATCCGCGGTTCGGCCGTTTTGATTGTGTTGATGGGGATCACCCTCGTCACCGTATTGGCTTTGGCGTTTTTGGGCTTGGCCCGGACAGAAACGAAGGCTTCGGGCTCGAGTGCTTGGGGAGTTCAGGTCAGGACCTTGGCGGACACAACGGTTAGCCTCGCGATCGGGCAAATTCGAGAAGCGACGGAAAACAACGGCACGACGAAAACGTGGGCTTCGCAGCCAGGGATGATTCGGGTTTATGGCGGCGAAAATCCTTCAACGAGTACCGGTCGAACTGAATTGGAGGCAGTGTTCAAGCTCTATTCGGACGACAAAATGGTCGAGACTGGCCGGTTCGACCCTAACTCGGATCTTCCTCCTGGCGACTGGGCCAGCCGTCCGGGCGTATTCGTCGATTTGAACGAACCTGTCGCGCAACCTCGTCAAGACGGTGCCGACATTGTTCGGACTTACCCGATCGCCGATGGCCGTTCGTTTGATCGGATCGCCACTGGGAAGGCGGCCGTCAAGGGAGCGGAAATTGATGATTCTGCGCCGCTGGCTGAGTCTAACGGATTCACAAATCCAGTTCCGATGCCGGTTAGGTGGCTCTACATGTTGAAGGATGGGAACGTGATTGTTCCGAGTTCTGGGGACGAGACGATCACGCGCTTTTCAGGCCAGAAGCCGAGTAAGCAAAACCCGATTGTTGGGCGGGTGGCGTTCTGGACGGACGACGAGACGGCGAAGGTGAATATCAACACGGCTTCGGAAGGAGTTTTCTGGGATACGCCGCGAGGAAACAACGATCACGATGCCTATAATTATGCGGACAAGCAGCCGGTACAAGGAGAATATCAACGTTATCCAGGGCACCCGGCGACGACGAGCTTGAGCCCGGTTTTAGGCTCGTTTATCGGCGATCGGCCGGAGGATCGGCTCAAGTATTTTGCGCTGACGCCGCGGATTTCTCCTGGCGGCTCGTTCGGCCGGTCGGCGGTCGTGACGCCGATTACGAAGCCGATTACGGTTGATCGCGATCGGCTTTACGCCTCGATCGACGAATACCTTTTTGCGGCGAGCAAGTTTGCGGTCGGCGACGTGCGCAGCCGTGAACACGATGACCGCGGCAATTCTTCAAGCGGAAAAATGGAGCCGTCGAAAGTGTCATTAGAGAAGGATTGGCTCGATCAATCCCGCTTTTTCCTAACGGCTCACAGTCGTTCGCCAGAGGTGAATTTGTTCAACAAGCCGCGCATCAGCATTTGGCCGGTCCAGGAGAAGGTGAGGGACCGAAATGCTAAAGACGCGCTGATCGCCTTCTGCTCGGAAACGAATCACGGAGGAGGCTCCAATGCGGGTAGGCCCTACTATTTTCAGCGCAGGTCGGTTCATCCGCGCGGCGGAGGCTTTGGAAGCAGCCAGAGTTCTCGGGAGGACGTGAGGATTCAGCGAAATCAGCAGCTTTACGATTATCTGAACCAGCTCATGGGGGAGAAAATCCCGGGGTTTGGCAGCGAGTTCAGCGAAAAGTACCCTCAGGATAGTGAGCAAATTGCGACCTCGATGATGGACTACATTCGTTCGCAAGCGAACACAGCAGCTGCTGGCCTGCCGACAGAGTCAAGCCCACAGGGTTACTCGTTTGTTCCGCCCAAGCAGAGGATCACCGGCCGGATTTCAGAAGGCGAAGGGCAAGTCGTTCCGCTCAGGATTGGCGACACGCGAGGCTTCGGGCGTTTTGCGACGATCACTGAGGCTGCGCTGGTGATTTATGCTTCCGACTACGATCGCCGTAGAACGCGAGTCGATCGGGAAACGATGACGGCGCGGGTTCCGCGTTACGGAGAAATTCATGTTCATCGTCCGACTGCGGTGAAGGCGTTTCTGGTGCTGGAATTTTTCACGCCAAGCCCGGGGCTTCCACCTTGGAGTCCGAACATGGTCGTTGAAATTGATGGCCTCGAGTCGTTCGGAATCAACGGCTCGAATTTGCGGATGCCGGCGGACGGCTCGGTTCATGTGTCGACTCCGTTGCACAAGATTCCCGGGCAGAATGTTGTGAACGGCTCAGGAGATTCGAACGCGCATTTGAGCCCGATTCAGCCATTTTTCCGCGGGCCAAACGGCAAAATGCGTAATCTGAACAGCGTCGATCCGAAAACGGGATTTGCCTGGCACTCTCAGGCTGAGGTCCGGATCGATCCGCGAGAACCGTTCGTTAAATTCCAGGGCGGTAGCCTCAAAATTACGATTCGTGATCCAGGGAATTCCGAGGAGTTGCAGACGATTTCGATGAGTTTTCCCAACGCGGAAATGCCGACGCCTTTCGCCTTCCCGAACATGACTCCGAGGAGGCTGCGGAACGGGTCAGGGCTTCCGGCACCTCGTAGTCTTGAGCTGAGCTTGCAGAGAAGGCTTGAAACACGCCGCGATTGGGAGCGGAATCTGATTCGGCCGGGTGACGTCGTTCGCTCAGTCGAAGCCGACATCAACGCCCCTCCAAAAGGCGATCTGCGGTTCTACGCAACGACTCCAAACGTTCCCGAAACCTGGTTCCGGCCAGGCGGGGACACGCAGGACGACTATTTTGACAAGGAAATGCGGTTTTCTCATGGGCTGCGAAACGGCAACGCCTGGCAGTATTGGGGGCACTTCCGCGGAAATACGAGGGGGGCCAGCGGCGACGATGCGATCGATTCCGGCAGCCGAAGAGATCATCCCTATCACCGGATGTCATCGTTCGATGTCAGTGGCGCGCTGGTTGCGAACGTCATCGATCGCGACGGACCGAGAAATTCCGGTTACCGCGATTACCATCCGGCTGTCCCACGCGGCCTGCAAGGAGCGGCGAATCATCTGGGTAGGCCGGGAGATTGGGACCAAGGCTATGGCAATAGCGAGGATGGCCCGTTTATCAATAAGACGGACGAATCGAGCGCGGCGACTTTCGCGGCTTCTCCTTGGGATAGGACGGTCGATAGGAAGAGCTACGGAGGATATTTCACGCGCGGCTACTACAGTGCGGAAACTGATGGCCAGACGCATGCTCCAAATCGACAGATCGCTTCGGCTGTCCAATTCGGTTCGTTGCCGACCGGGATCAAAGCTCTTAGGCCTTGGCAAACTCTTTTGTTCTGCCCCAATCCAAGTTCTCGGACGACTCGCCCAGGAGACGGGATCATCGGAGCCGGTGGAGCGCTTGGATCGTCAGCTCTTCGAGAGCCTACCGAAGAAGATCACCCGGGATTCGCATTTCCGCGTGACCACCTGCTGCTGGATCTGTTCTGGATGCCCGTAGCCGAGCCCTACGCGATCAGTGAACCGTTCTCCACTGCTGGGAAGGTGAATTTGAATTATGACATCATGCCTTTTCGCTATCTCAAGCGGCGGACCGGGATGCACGCTGTTTTACAGCACATCGAATTGATGGCTGTTCCGCCAGCAGCTGCTGTGCGCCGAAACGGGACTTCTTGCTATAAAGGGGGGCGCGACCAGAATTATGTGCACGAGCTACGCTACGGGGTAAATATGGATCCGGAGCAGGGAACGCTTCGCGGTTTCGAAGAACGCTTCAAGAGTGGAGAGATTTTCCGATCGGCGACTGAGATTTGTGAGCTCTTTTTGGTGCCGAAGCCACTGGACAGACCAGATGCCTTCGACCCTCGAATTAATGCGAACCCGCCGCGCGAGGGCTACGGCGCAAGCTACGAAAAAATGGTCGATTGGTGGAGCAATTTTAGTATCACGGGCGACAACGTCCGCGAAATGCCCTACAATCATATCTACTCTCGCATCACCACAAAATCGAACAGCTACGAAATCCACTATCGGGTGCAGCTACTAGGTAAATCGCCTCAATCCGATCCGGAAATCTGGGACGAAGGCTACGATACAATATTGGCTGAAGATCGCGGTTCGTCGCTGATCGAGCGCTATATCGACCCTAACGATCCCGATTTGCCGGATTTTGCCGATCCGGCGACCTTTGACGACCTTTCGGTTGATGATTATTACCAGATTCGGGTCATCCGCCGCAAACGATTCGCCCCATGAGAGCTAATCGGCCCACCAGGAGAGGCGGCTTTTCTCTAGTCGATGTGACTTTGGCAATCGGGATCGCTGCCCCGGCCTTGATCGCGATTCTGGGTGTGATGTCCGTTGGCCACTCGAGCCTTAAAATCGCCCAGCTAAAAGAATCGGAAGCCGCAATCCTGCAGACTTTAGCGGGCCAATTCCAGATGCGTCCCTGGACTGAAATCAGGGAATTGGAGGAACGCGGTGATTCCGAGAGGTTCTTTTTCGATAGTGAAGGATATCTGCTGGGAAACGATAGCAGTGAGCGAATCTTTACAGCGCAGGTAACGGTATTGGGAGCACCGCAGTTGCCCGGAGTTCCCTCGTCGCAAAGTAAACAGCAGACTTTTTCTCGCAGGCTGGAGATTTTGATCGATTCTCGCCCGCTGCCTCAAGGAGATCTGTTTCAGGATAAAAGGGGCTATCGCACCGACACGATTTTGATCGTGAATACGAGCAATGACAGCAGCACGCAAAACTAAGAGCAACAGCGCTGCCACGCTCTTGGAGTTGATGGTGTCTATGGTGATTGTCGGTGCGATTCTGATCCTCGTCGCTTCAATGATTGAAGTCTCAGCTCGTAACTTGGTCAAAGTTGAAGAGACCGCCGATGAAAAGAGCAACGTCCGGAAGGCGATGACCGCACTGACGAGAAACTTGAGTCAGGCGGCCCTCAACAGCTATTGGGATTACAACGATCCGGTTCGGCCAACGCTGTTTCAGCGGCAATCGGAGTTGCACTTCGTTTCAGGGGCTGCCGATCGCTTGCTGAGTGGTTCTCGGCAGGTTACAGGGCACGCAGTTTTCTTCCAGGCTCCGTTTGGATACGGCGGATCCGAAGCAGGGAACCTTGGAGGTGGCGAGGATTTCGATGAGCTCCAGGATAGTTTGAACTGTTGGGGCTATTTTATCGAATACGGGAGCGACATGGACTCGGACCGACCGCTTCGTCCCGATTTTCTACGGAATGAGGTCGCTTTGCATCCGGCGAGAAATCGGTTTCGGCTGATGGAATTCCGCTTGGCGTCTGAAAAGATGAACTTGTTCGGACGGTCCTTCTCTGGCGGCACGACTTTGGGACAGCAAAGCTCAGAAGACGGTGTTCGAGGCTGGTTTCAGAGAACAGAAGTGCTTGTGCCCAACTCAGGGCCGATCGCTGAAAACATAGTAGCTTTGGTGCTCAGGCCTAGGGCTCCTCAACGGTTCGAACGGGATAACGATCTAGCTCCCAAATACTACTACGATACGCGGCGCCATCAATATGAGGGTTCCGGTGGGTTGGCCGCGATTTCACGTCATCAGCTTCCGCCTATGATGGATCTGACGATGGTTGCCGTTAGCGAGGATTCTTATGCGCGTGTGGAGAGCACAAACCCGAAAATTGCGGATGAGCTGATTGCGGTTGTCAGCAAATTGTTCCAGGAAGCGAGCCGCACTAAAGAAGACGTGTTAAAATTGGAGGAGTTTCTGATCGAGAACAAGCTTTCCTATCGAACGCTATCGACCTCAATCGCGATTCCGGCGGCAAAATGGGTTACCTCAACTGAGAGAGATCCAACCGGGGCATGACTTCGAGTTTCCATCGCAAGCGCAACGGATTTTCGCTTGTCGAGATGATGTTAGTGATCAGTGTCATTGCGCTGATGATCACCATGCTTTCAATCGGATTTACGAGCAGTTTTGTTGGTGCCGAACTTTCAGGCACAGCTCGAAGAATGGCCGCTGAGTTGGAGCACGGTGCTCAGATGGCGGCAGTGCAGAATCGTCCGATCACGGTTCGCTTTACCAGCGATTTGAGGGAGCCGGACGAGTACCTTCAGGGGTTTCAATTCGGCGTCACCGACTCCGTGACGGGAGAGTTCAAGGCCAATTCAGAGTTCTTCCGATTTCCCGACGGTATCACGATTCATTTGAGCGAGCGGACGACGACCCTTCTTCGGTTAGCCGATTCACCAACGACTTTCGAATTTCATTTCTACGCCGATGGCTCAACGTCTTTACGGAAGGACCTCCATTGGTGCGTGACCCTCGTTCGATTCGGGCACGCAACGAATTCGGAGCTGCCCTCGAGCTACCGAACTGTGGTGATCAACCCATACAACGGGTCCACCACACTTTATTGAAACGAATTCAGCAGCTGCTGATTGAACCGCCTAACTGAACAACTTCGTAATTGGCTTACCCGTCGAAAATTTCGGACGAGACAGCCCGGTGTTCGCGGTCTTGTCGAACAGCGGAACGCCCAAGGCGTGAAGAACGGTCGCGTGGATGTCCTGCGGCGTAACCGGATCGCTGATAGGCCTCGAGCCGGTCTTGTCAGACTCTCCGTAAAGCGCGCCGCCTTGAATTCCGCAGCCAGCCATGATCGCAGGGAAACACTGCGGCCAGTGAAGACGCCCGGGAAAACCCTTGGTCGCGATTTTCGGCGAGCGGCCAAATTCGCCCATGCAAACGACTAACGTATCGTCTAGCAAACCGCGCTCCTTGAGATCAGTCAGCAGAGCGGAAAGTCCTTGATCGAGGCGCGGCAGGCAAAAGCCCATGCCATACGAGCCGGAGCCAAAAGCGTTGCCCATGCTCATGCTGCCACCGTGCATGTCCCAGCTGGAAGCGGGCGGGCCGCTGTGCTTGCCAGGCGCGGGGCCTGCCCATCCGTTCACGGTCACAAAACGCACGCCAGATTCCACCATTCGGCGGGCGAGGAGCATGTTCTGGCCTAACGGATGCATTCCGTAGCGCTCGCGGACAGAGATTGGCTCGCGATCCATTTCGAAAGCCTCTCGGCCTTCCTGCCGAGTCATTCCGTCGAACGCCATCTCGCGCAAATCGTTCCAGTCTGTGCCAACCGGGTGGCTTTCGAGCGTTTCGGATTCCAAGCCAGATAGAAGATTTCGGCGAGTGTTCAGCCGGACGGGGTCGACCGAATTGTAAACTTCTGGCGGCGCAAAATCGGGATTCGCAGGATTATTATCGGCGGAACCGACAAACACTGGCGCGTATGGCGAGCCGAGGTAACCGCCAGAGGCGATATTCGGCGCACAGAAAACCGGCGGTCCAACGCATTTCATCAACCAAGCGTTAGAAACGAGATTGCGCTCGCTCGGCAAATGCTTGGCGACCACCGAACCGATATAGGGAGAGCCGTCCGGCACGCCCTGCTTAACACGTTCGACGTACTGCCCGCTGAGCAGGTTGTGCATCGCGTCGAAGTGATTGCTGATCGGCCCTGGATGATTCACGGATCGAATCAGAGCGAACTGATCGGTTACCTTCGAGAGCATCGGATGAAGCTCGCTCAGCTGCATGCCCGGAACTTTCGAGGGAATCGGATTGTAGGGGCCTCGATATTCCGACGGTGCGTCCGGCTTCAGATCCCAGCTATCGAGATGACTGATTCCGCCGCAGAGCAGAATGAAAATGCAGGATTTCTTCGAAGCGACCGCTTGGCCGACAGCGTCGGTCGCGTCCTGGCCCATCACGAGACCGGGGACGCCGAGGTTCATCGCAGCGAGACTGCCAGCTTGAAGAAGTTGGCGGCGAGAGAGTTCAGGGCCGTTCATTTTGGTTATCGCAATTCGGAGTTTTTCGGATCGTGCGCCGATGATCGTAACCAGCAGCTGCTCAACAGCTAATTACACCTCTTTGTGATACCAGATCTTCAAATATTTCATCCCTTTCTCTTCGTCATCGCCGCGCTCCATGAAGTCCTCGGAAACCGAGATGAACCCGGACGCAAACTTCATGTCCACCCCGACATCCAGCTTCAAACGGCTTCTTAAACGCTTGCGGGCTTTGTTGGCTTCGGGCTTGGAAACCGTGAAGCGGTCCTCGAGTTCCCGATCGTTTTCGATCTCGTACTCCGACTTGAACACCTCGAACTGCTCGATGCGCTCGGGCGATTTCATCGTCTTAGCTTTGAAGTCATCGAGATCAAAATCCTCGCTCTCTTCGAGATACGAAATCGCGTCTGAAGCCACATTCATCCGTTCGTCCTGCGGCGTGTCCTCCAGGCCCTTTTCCGCGAACTCCACGCAAAGCTTCGAATAGTGTTTTGTCAGGGATTCCTCATCGTTAACCGGAACGGCTCCGACGAAGTCACGGCTCCAGAATTGCGCGCCGCCGCCTTTGTCGAAGAGATAGACTGCAAACCCGTTAGCGCGATCGTAATTGACGATCAGGCAGCCTTTGTCGATTTTTTCGGGGTAAATTCCTTGCTCGGTTGTTAGGCGGAGATCTCCGTCCTTTTCCGAAATCTGGAGAAACGGCTCTTTGCTTTCGGACTTGATAATGCAAAGCGCGCTCGCCGCTTCGAAGCCTCCGCTACTCCCGACGCCGAGGTCTTTGATCAGCGAAACGCAGAGGTCGCCGGATTTGATATTCGGGTGCTTCGAGCCCGCGTAAAGATGCCTCGCGATCGCTTCGCCCTGCTCAAGGAGCGTCGCAGGATCGTCAAAAATCGCGCTAGCGTAGCTGAAAAGCTCGTTGCTCGCCAAGTCCGAATGATGCTCGAATCGATGCTGCTCGAGCCCGCGGAATCGCTTGAGAAAGCACTTCGTGAGCAGCTCAGCCTCGGCTTCTTCGAATTTGCAGAGAGTTTGCGAAGTTAAAAGCGGTTCGTCTCGAATCGGGTTCCCGACTTTGGCGAGAACCATGTCGCCGAGATGAGCTTCATTGAATTTTAGGGAAACAGGCATGCAACTTCACCCTATCAATGCGCGAATTCCCTTTTTCAAGTGCCAGCCGCATGTGGGTCGCTTTCCGCATGGAATTCGTCGTCGCTTGCGCGCGAGAACGCGCGGGTTTAGTCGCTTGCGCGCGAGAACGCGCGGGTTTAGTCGCTTGCGCGCGAGAACGCGCGGGTTTAGTCCGCTTGCGCGCGAGAACGCGCGGGTTTAGTCGCTTGCGCGCGAGAACGCGCGGGTTTAGGCTTGCGCGCGAGAACGCGCGGGTTTAGGGCTTGCGCGCGAGAACGCGCGGGTTTAGAGCTGAGCGATGCACCGCTGCCGATCTGGAATTGAACAACTTGGACGCCGACTGCTGGTTGCTGGCAGCGGCGCGTTGCTTTGTCTGGGCGTGTCCGCTGCGGTCGAAAATCCGGCGATTGACGCATTTTTCGACAAGCATTGCTTCGAGTGTCACGACGCGGATTCTAAGAAAGGCGATCTCGATCTGACTTCGCTCGGCAGCGAACTTTCCGAGCCGAGGAACTTCGCGCAGTGGGTCAAAATTCACGATCGAATCGAGTCCGGCGAAATGCCGCCGAAGAAGAAACAGCGACCGGCGGCCGACCAGCAGCTGCTGGCGACGCAATCCCTGAAAACGGCGTTGATCGAGGCTGAGCAGGCGCGTTTGGTGGGCGAGGGCCGGACCCGAATCCGCAGGCTCACGCGTGTCGAATACGAAAACACGATTCGCGATTTGTTCGACATGCCGGGCATCGCGCTGGCGAACGATCTGCCGGCCGATGGGTCGGCGTACGGGTTCGATACGAATAGCGATGCGCTGGACATTTCTCACGTCAACATCGCCAAGTACGTCGAGGCAGCGGACAAGACGCTCGACTTGGCGATCGCGACGCAGCCGATCGCGCCGACGATTCAGAAGCGGCGAATTTCGCTGGTTAACCGCGGCGGATTCGTCGCTCACATCGTGATGAACGGCGACGGCGTGCTCTTGAAAGATAAGAAACCGGATCCCGATTTTCCGCCGTCCGGTTATCACGGGCACATCGATCAGGGCGCGCATGAGCGGATGGGATCGTTTCGAAATGGCGCGTCAGTCGGGCTTTTTCGGCACGAAGACGAGTCGGTCAGTCCGTATTTCATGGAGCACGTCACGATTTATCCGGGCCGGTATCGCGTGCGGACGTCGCTGTGGAGTTTTCAGTGGGACAAGGGCGAAGTGCTGCCGTCGCGCGGAACCGAGGCGGCGCGGCTGTCGGTTGTGCAGCTGACGGGCGACGGGCGCGGAGGTCAGCATCCGAGTTATGTGTTGGGATTTCACGACGCGCCTTCTTTGGAGGCACAGGAGCACGAACTCGTCACGTGGCTGAATCACAATGAGCTGATTGGCTTCAACACGTCGTCGCTCGCGCCGGTCGCGAATTACAGTCGGAAAGGCCGCTCGATGGAGTTCACCGGGCCGGGAATCGCGGTCGACTGGCTTGAGGTCGAAGGGCCGCTTCACGACGTCTGGCCGCCGGTTTCGCATCGCGTTTTGTTCGGCGAACTAGCGATGGCTGAGTTCGATCAGGATTCCAAGGTGCAGTCGCCGGTTCGCAAGAAAGTCAGGCAACTTGGCGCAGGTCAGAATCGACCGGACCCGGATCAGGGTTTGTGGACGGTCAACAGCGACGAGCCGCTCGTAGATGCCAATCGGCTGCTCGCGGAATTCTTGCCTAAGGCGTTTCGCCGCCCCGTTGAGGACAATGTCAGGGCGGACTACGTCGGTCTCGTCGAGAAGCGGCTCGCGGCTGGCGATTGCTTTGAAACTTCAATGCGCTGGGCCTACCGCGCTGCGCTGTGCTCGCCGGATTTTCTGTATCATGTCGAGCCGATTGAAGAAGGCCTCGATGCGTGGGGACTGGCCAATCGACTGTCCTTTTTTCTATGGAATTCGGTGCCGGATGAGCGCCTTTCGGCAGCGGCGCAGAGCGGTGCCGTCCGCAGGCCAGACGCTCTACGAGCGGAAGTAGAGCGCATGTTAGAGGATGAAAAATCAGAGCGGTTCGTCGAAAACTTCCTTGGGCAGTGGCTCGAACTTCATCGAATTGCGTCGACGGATCCCGACCGCAAACTCTACCCGGAATTCAGCTCCTACCTTCAAAACTCAATGGTTCTTGAGACTCAGGCTTTCTTTCGAGAGATGCTCGATCGAGACCTCGACGCAAGCCACCTGATCGATTCGAATTTCGCGATGCTGAACCAGAAACTAGCGGTTCACTACGGCATTTCTGACGTTGTCGGCTCGCAGATCAAGCGGGTCGATCTGCCTCCCGACAGCCCGCGCGGCGGCTTTCTCACGCAAGGCGCGATCCTCAAAATCACGGCCAACGGGACGACGACTTCGCCAGTTCCGCGCGGCGCGTTTGTCATGGACCGTTTGTTAGGCCAGCCACCGGAGCCTCCGCCCGCGAGCGTCCCTGCGGTCGAGCCCGACGTCTCTGGCGCCACCACGATTCGCGAGCAGCTCGCCAAACATCGCTCGGATCCGAACTGCGCCAGCTGCCACGCGAAGATGGATCCGGCCGGCTTCGCGCTGGAGGCTTTCGACGTGATTGGCGGTTATCGCGATCGCTACCGCTCAATCGGCGAGGGCGACCCGGCAGAGCGCGGTTCAATCGACCCGTTCATCGGTATCGGATTCAAGCTCGGACCTGCGGTCGATTCGTCGAGCGAACTGCCGGACGGGCGGGCGTTTTCGGATGTTGTCGAGCTCCAGCAGCTGCTGACGGAAGATTCGACGCCGCTGCTCACGAATCTTGCTCGTCAGTTCGCCGTTTACTCGACCGGCCGCGAAGTTGCGTTCAGCGATCGCGATCAAATCGCCGAAATTGTCTCGAAAACTGAAGCGAAAGGCGGAGGAATCCGAACGCTGATTCACGAACTCGTTCAAAGCCAGATTTTCCAGACACGATGAAAACGATCGCGATATTTTTAATCATGTTAGGGGCTTCGGCGTTGGCTGAAGAGACGGAAATTCAATGCCGCTTGCTTGGACTGTTTCAGCCGGATCGCGCAGAGGATCTTCGGCTTCTCGTCGAGGAGCAGATGCCAGATGTTGCGCTTGTGGGCGTCGATTTCGCGACGGCGATCGCAACGTTCCGCGCCGACGCGGAGAATGCGTTTCCGAATGCGAAGACTCCGGAAAAGATTCTCGAACAACTGGATCAAAAGCTGCGTAGCGAAAGTCAGGGTACGTTCGAAGCGCGACCGCTGAGCACAACTCCAGTGGACAAACTGGAGGAGGTGAAAATCCCAATTTTGGGGCTCGATTGCAAAGGTTGCTCGTACGGGGCCTACGTCGCCGTGTATAAGATCGAAGGGGTTGAGTTCGCCTCGGCCAGTTTTCGCGAAGGGCTGGTTGTCGCTCGATTTGATCCTGAAAAAACCAGTCTCGCCGCGCTCGAAGAAGCACTTTCAAAGAAGCGAATCAGCATCAAAGGCAAACCAGGGAGCGAGTCCAATTAGCAAAACGAATCCGATGAAAAACGTCCACACCCACTCGCCGAATCCGCTTGGGCGACGCACTTTCCTCCGCGCGGCAGGAGCGACGATTGCCTTGCCGATGCTCGAAGCGATGACGCCCGCGTTCGCCCGCGCTGCGGACACCGCCGAGGCCCCTCGCCGCATGGTCGCGATCCAAACCAACCAAGGGATCATGCCGCAGTTCTTCTTTCCGGAAGCTACCGGTCGAGACTACAAACTAACGCCGTATCTGGAGCGAATCGCTGATCACCGCGAGAACATGACGGTCTTCTCTGGCGTCAGTTTGCCCGGCGTTGACGGTGGTCACGCGGCCGATCGTTGTTTCCTGACAGGCACACCACACCCGGCACGCGGCGGGTTCCGAAACGGCGTGTCGCTCGATCAACTCGCTGCCGATTACGTTGGGAACAAAACGCGGTTTCCATCCCTCGTGTTGGCGATGACAAACGAGAACCGGACCCTGAGCTACACGCGAAGTGGAGCGCCGATCCCGGCCGAAAACAGTCCACGAAAGCTTTTCGAAAAGCTGTTTATTCAAGGTAAGCCCGAAGAGGTCGAATCTCGAGTCGAGTCGATTCGTCAGGGTCGCAGCATGCTCGATTTCGTCGGCGAACAATCCAAGCGACTCAACGGCAAGCTGTCGAAAAGCGATCAAGATCGGATGGATCAGTATTTCACGTCGGTGCGCGAGTTGGAGAAGCGGATGCACAGCGCCCAGGAATGGGAGTACCGGCCGAAGCCGAAGATCGATGCCGAGCCGCCACAGGACAACACCGACCGCGCGCAATTCGTCCCGCGGACGCGGCTGATGTTCGACGTCATGAAGCTCGCGCTGGAGACCGATTCGACCCGGATTATTTCGCTCTTCATCGACACGACGCAGATTCACAATCTGACTCACCATGGCGGTCGCGACGAAGCCGTTGCAGAGCTTCGTGGTCACGAAACGGCGCAATTTGATGCGCTGAATGGGTTCCTGACCGACCTCTCAACTGCGAACGAAAGCGGCCAGCAGCTGCTGGATCGGACGATGGTGCTTTACGGGACTTGCATGGGCAGCGCCAACTCGCATTCGAACGTCAACCTGCCTGTTTTGCTCGCGGGCGGCGGCTTCAAACACGGCCAGCATCTGGGTTTCGATACGAAGAACAATTACGCGCTGTCTAACCTTTATCTTTCGATGCTCCATCGCCTGTCGATAGAAGCCGATTCGTTTTCGACCTCCGACGGCACGTTCCGAGGCTTGGAGATGACCGTTTGACGGCTTCCCTCGAACCATCTTGACTCTTTGAAATCCAAAAACCCTGCAATGAAAAAACTATCCTGCATTCTCGCAATCACAATCGGCCTTTGCTTTCAAGCCAACGCCGATCCCGCCCCAACCACGTTAAAAGTCGGAGACGACGCTCCTGAGTTCAAAATCAAGGACTCGAACGGCAAAGAAGTGAATCTGTCCGACCTAACCAAGGAAGGGCCGGTTCTCGTCCGTCTCACTTGCGGCTGTCTTGGCTGCGATCTTGAACTCCCCTATTTTGCCGCGCTTCACGACGCTTACGAAGGGCAGGGACTTACGAGTCTTGCGGTCTTCGCTGAGCCGGACGCGAAGTTCGCAAAATACGCGGAAACCAGAGAGCTGAACATGCGCTACGCGTTGGATGCGAAGAAGGAAAGTTGGAACGTGTTCGGCACGAAAACGATGCCGAGCAATTTCTTGATCGCCAAAGGAGGCAAGATCGTCGCCGTGACCAAAGGATGTAACCCGGAAGGGCTGAAGGCAATGGCGTTGGGAGCCGAAGCAGCGAAGTTGGTGGCAGCTGACGAAGTTGATCTGGCCAAAGACGTGACCCCACGCGAGAACGCCAAGAAGCCTAAAAGCTGAAGCTTTTTATCTTTCCCGAGATTTGGGTTCAGCTCTGTTGGACCCAAATCTCGGATGCTCATTTCGGGGGCGGCAATGTTTCGAGTAATCCGATCACTGCCCAGGAAGTTCCCCAGAATTTTGAGACCCTTGTCGTTTCATCGCGATCCTTGGTCCCTTTCGTTTCCCAATGGCCTTCAGCCGCCTGAGTTCTGATCAGAAACTCCTGGGCTCGGCGAACCACCTCAAGGTGATCCTTGCCGTTACCCGAGCGGCCGAGCGCAATCAGAGCCTGTCCAGTGCCTGAAGGATCACTCGGTTCGCCCGCTTTCCAACTCCACCCGCCGTCTTCGTTCTGACGCTTCAGAAAATTGGCGAGTGTGTTAGGATTTTCGGGCCGCAGCAGCAAGTTCAGCATCTGCCACTCACTGGTCACCGAGGGAACATTCTCTTTCCAAGTTTGAGTTGGCTTAGCGAGACTGTTTCCGCTGCTTTTCAGAGCGAGTTCGGCCCACTGATTGGACGCCCACTGCGTTTCAATTTCCGGACGATCCTGCCGGGGCAACTGACCGCCCGGTTTCCAGTTTCCGTCTTCGCCCTGATTTGAAACGACAATTTCTCTTAGCGACTCGAGCACCTGTTCAGAAGCCTTGCTCGCAGACGGAGACACGAGGAATTGACTAACGCCTTCAACGTTTCGATCTCCGTTAACTTCGCCAGGTTTGGGCTGGTTGTCAGGGTTCTTTGGATTTGGTTTGATCTCTTCGAGAAACGAATTCCACATCCGTTCGCGTTGCTCATCGAGAACTTCCGAATCCACCGAAAACCCGGCCGCAAGCGCGAGATCTTTGGCCCAGACGAGAAATGATGTGTGGTGGCAGGACACGCATTTCTTGTTCTCGATCCACCACACGCCTTCCTTCTCAAGGTAGGGAAGGGCTTTATCGATAGCCGCAGAAATAGGGTCGTTAGGCGAGTCAGCCGCAGTTGCGATTCCTGCGCACAGGACCAGAGCCATCAGAATCGGTTTCACGGGAAAAACTACTCGTTGCGCCGCTACGAGCCAAGATGTTTATCGCCGCGACTCGTCAGCAGCTGCTGAGTCAATTGCTCGGCGATCCTGCCGACGAAGTTCCCGATCACGGGCGCTTTTTAAATTTCAGAAAGCGTCCCGGTGCTGTCCGCAAATCTCGCCGTCTCCAAGCCCATCTTCTGAAGCATCGTCAGGTAGAGATTCGATAGAGGCAGCTCTTCGTAGTCCATCGCGGTTTTGAACCCGCCGTCGTTCTGAGGAATTACCCTCGGTGGCTTCTCGCCATAACGCAGGAACTGACCGTGCTGAAAACCGAAGTTTTTGGCTCCTGTCAGGATCAAGGGATAGTTCCGCGACAGGTGGAATCCGCTGGAAGCAGAACCATAAAACAGAAGTGTGTTGTCGAGCATCGAGCCCGCGCCTTCCGGGGTGTTTTTCAGGCGCTCGGCGAAGTAAACGTATTGCTCGTTCAGAAACTGAATGTACCGACCGAAGTTCGCCCAACCGCCGGGTTCCTTCGTCTTGTGCGAAAGTTCGTGAGCCTGCTTCTGGCCAACTGATTTGGCGAGGTTGTTGCTGATGCCTTTGTTGCCTTCCTGTCCGATTTGATACGTTGCGACGCGGGTCGAATCGGTTCGGAACGCGAGGAAAATCAGATCGTACATCGCGCGGAGATACTCCTTCGGCATGTCCGGCGTGGCTTCCAGATTCAGTCCGGTCGAATCGACTTCGGGGCGCTCGATGCTAAGCCATTGACGGGCTTTTTCGACGCGGAGTTCGGTTTCTCGAACGGATTGCAGATAGTCTTCGAGAGTCTTTTGATCGTGCAATGAGAGATTGCGCTGGAGCGAACGAGCGTCCTCCATCAGCGTGTCCAGCGCGCTGCTGCTCATGGCAAGTTTCCGAGCCTCGTCATCGCCGCCAGCGACGAACAGCTTATCAAAAACCTGCTTTGGGCGATGCTCGGCGGGCATGTGCCGACCGTTTTGATCGAACGACATCGTTGTGGATCCGCGAGGCCCGCCGGTACCGCCATCGGTCGACATGATCAACGAAGCGAAACGCGTATCACCCCCAACTTCAGCCGCGAAAACCTGATCCAGCGAAATGGAGTTTTTGTATTCGCCGTAGGGTTGTCCCGAAACCGTGGTGACGGCACCGGTCAGAAATTGGTCAGCGTTGGAGTGGCCGTGAACCCCACGCGCCCCCGGATGCGAAAGCCCGCCAAGAATCGTAACGTCGCTGCGCAGAGATTCCAGCGGCTTGAGACAATTCGTAAACTGAAAATCGCGACCCGCCTTTTGCGGAAACCAGCTCCAGTCGGCGTGAGCCGGATCTGCCTCGGGCGGCATCGGAACTCCGTCAGGAAGATAGAAACAGGCAAGGCGCTTCTTGTTCGGCTCCGGCGCGGAAGCGGCGAACGTCTCAAACCACGGAAGGGCGAGGCCGATGCCGGCTCCGCGAAGAAATTTCCGGCGATCAATGGATGAGAATTTGGTAGCGGTCATCACGATTGGGTTGGGCAATTTGAAGCGGCAAAGCGCGACGTGCATTCATTTTTTGATGCGAGAAAATGGCTCACTCAGGATCACCTCGCGCATGATCGCCTTGAACCGGAAGTTTTCGGCCTCGGTCTTTTCGACGATGCTGTCGACGACGAGCGAATCAGCCGCGCTTAGTTCTCTCGCGAGCGCGAATCGAAGCAGATGCGCCGTCAGCGCTTTGGCGAAGCGGCGGTCCTCTTTCACTAGCGCGGCCTTGAAATCCACGACGCTGGCAAACTCATACTTCTTCAAGAGAACTCCGGCCATATCGACCTCGCGACCGTTATCGTAGCGGTCCCGCCAACGGCCGGTGATGTCGAAATTCTCCAGCGCAAATCCAAGTGGATCCAGCCGCGCGTGGCAGCCAGCGCAGTCCGGATTCTCACGATGCCTGGCAAACTGTTCGCGGATCGTGAGATGGCCGGCTCCTTCGTCTTCGTCCAGAGGCGGGACATCATTCGGGGGCGGTGGCGGCGGGTCGTTGAAGATCACTTCGATCATCCACGCGCCTCGTGCGATCGGATGCGTTCGACCCGGGCCAGAGGTCATCGTCGCGAGTGCGGCGTTCGTGATGATTCCGCCATAACGCGGGTCGTCAGCAGGGACACGTCTGAATGCGAAGTTGTTGATTTTGGCGCGGATCTGCTGCTCGAATCGGTTCACGGCTTCTTGCTTCGCCTTGCCGAGTTCAAGGTTAGGAGGAACCCGTTTCAGGGCGGCGCGCGAATCAGCGATCGCCTGTTTCAGCACTTCGTGTTTCGCCTGTTGCTCGGTGGTCATCGCAGCGATGACTTCCTTGTTAGGGACGTAAAAATTATTGCCGGTAGATGCCTGCCCAACTTCATCAGTCGTAAGCGCGCGATCATAGAGGCGAGCGCGATCGATACTGACTTCGAGGAATCTGTTCCCTCCCGGAGGCAGGTGGCGCAGGCCGAAAAGGATCGTCGCTTTGCCCTTTTGAAAAACGGCCGAGCCCTTTTGGTAGGACTCGCCATAGGCCTCTCCATTCCGGTAAAGCCGCGTCGTCCCGTCCTCTTCATAAACCATCACCAAATGGATCAACTCATCGATCGCTTCTTCCGGCGTCGAGCTGGGAAAATCCTCGGTCCGCTGAAAACCATTGCTACCCGAGATCCAGTGTTGCGGCTTCCGTTCGCCAAGGACGATGGTGTCGAATTTGCCTTCCTGAACGCCCATGAGCCCGCCTCCTCGCTGATCCAATCGCGGTAATCGAAACCAGATTTCGAACGTTTTCGCTTTGAGATCGATCGGCAGCTGCTGGCTCTGAAGAAAGGATTTTTTGAGGACGACACTCCCTTTTTCAAATGTGATATCGCCTTTCGCGGTCAGGTGGAGTGAGCCGACCGAGTCCTCAAGATTGTCGTCGAATTCCCAAGCGGCGACCGGCTTCAAGTCGACTGGTTCCTCAGATCCGTCCTTTCGATTTGCGAGCAAGCGAGTCCGGATTGGATCGACCAGAGTCGACAGATCCGCGCGGACTGTGTCAATTTCTATCGTTAGCTTCGCTCTCTCATCGTCTTTCGCTTGGTTCTCGCGAGCAAGCTGCTCTGCGTCGAACTTTGGCGGCTTGAGGTCCGTGTTGTACCAAGTCTGGAGAAACTCGCTTCGATAGCCGAAATCCGGCGCGATGAGATCAATAACAGGGCGGTTCTCGACGAACACGGCGTCGAAGAGCAAGAGCGGCTCGAGGATCATTTGCGTGCTCGCGGGTTTCCGCGGGTCGACATTGAAGAGAAGCGCTTTTCTGGGATCCGGCGTCGCGGCAAGCGCGTTTTCGAGCTGCATCCATTGGGCGGGAAACGTATCGAGAAACCGTTCGACCTTTGGGTCTGCCAGCATGCGGTCGATGGTTTGGTTCAGCGCCTCCGGGTTTGCGAGCTCGCCGGATTCCGCTAACCGGAGAAGCTCCGCATCAGGGCTGCTGCCCCAGATGAAATAGGACAGTCTTGATGCCAACTCGTATTGATCGTTCTCGCCCGGATGCCGATACAGAAACATCGGCGAAGACAGAATCGCAGCCGCGCCTTTCTTCATGCTTTCGGTGAACGACGACCCGTTCTCGATTTTCTCGGCAACATAAGCCGCGTATCGATCGAGCGTCGCCGGCTCAACCGGGCCGCGAAACGCCTGAGTCATGAACGGCTCCAGCCGCTGCCGAACTTCCGCCTCCAGATCGCTCAAAGCCGCTGGTTCGGCGAAAAACTCGTTCCAGATCCCGACCGTTTTTTCGTTGAAATCCGGGCTCTCAAGAATCGAAACGCTCAAGGTCAGAAACGAATCGAGCAGCAGTGGTGACAAGGTTAGTTGATTCGCCTGATTGTCGAAGCCATGGGCCGCGCGCAGATCTTTTGGGAACGCTTCGACATCCGTCAGGCCGGGCGCTGGATCGAGTGACTCGCAGGAAACCTGAACGGTATCGGGCAGCTTGTCCGCGGCGCGCAGCAGATAATTGTTGCGGCGAGTCATGAGTTTTTCCGGCAAAGCGAACACGTCACGATTCAGCTGGAAAAGATCCCTGACCGAGTTGTTGTACTGAAATCGGTTCAATCGCCGAAGCGGAAGTTCGGCAACCGCGGGGTCGTTCGCCGCGGATTCCCGAAGCATGTCCTTCAACGTCGCCAGCAGCTTGATGCGAGTTTGCTCGTCGAGTTCCGGCTCATCTTCTGGCGGCATGTCGAAGCCGTCGACGGCCTCGATTACCTCTTTGATAAGATCAGGCTTCGCCAGCAGCTGCTGAGCCGTGCTCAGCTCCTTGAGATTGATTTTGCCCTTCAACTTCTCGCCGCCATGGCAGCGAACGCAGTTCTCCGCAAAGAGCGGTTTCAGGAAGGCATCGAAGCTTTCCTCAGCAACTGCGGCGGCAGTGAAGAGGGAGAGCGAAAACGAAAGGATGAGCTTGAGGTTGGGACGCGTGAGCATGGTCAACAGAGATGGAGACGAGTTCTCAAAATATGATTCCGAATTGAGCAATTGTCAGGATGGAAGCGCCGTCCTTGATAACGTCTGCGTCGAAGAAGATGCGCAGGAGTGCGGTGGAGGACATGGCGACTTCTGAGGTAAGCCTGAAAAGGTTCGCCGGACAAATCGTTTGAGCGCGGGGGCCGATCGAGGGTAAGGAGAGGCCGCATGAGCGATCCCGCGCCATCAAAGAAAAGCGGCTGCCCATTGTGGCTGGCGGTTCCCAGCAGCTTGATCGCGTTTCTGATCTGGGGAGGGCTTAGTTTGAAGTGGATCGTCGGCGCGCTGATGACGGGCGAGATCGGCGTCTCCGCGTATCGGCGGAATCGCGTTGATCCGAGCCAGAGTCAGCAGTCATGGGAGGAGACGCCAGTGCTTTTCGTCTGGTCGCTGACGCTGTTTTTGATCCAGGCGGTGATCGCCTTCGGCCTGGCGTTTCTGGTGATTCGGCTCTCGATCAGGCTTAGAAAAGAACGAAAGCCAACCTCCGACTGATCAGCTCATGCGATCAATTCTTCGATTACCTTCCCGCCGAACTGAGAAAGTTGTTTGAAGCGGCCCGCATCGAAATATGTCAGCTTGTTATCATCGAGGCCGAGCAACCGAAGCAGGGTGACGTGGAAATCACGAACGTGATGAACGCTGTCGACGGCTTCGGCACCGATTTCGTCGGTAGCACCGATCGTGTGGCCGGCTTTAACACCGCCGCCAGCGAGCCAGACGGTCATCGCTTTCGGGTTGTGATCCCGACCGTAAGCCAGCCCGCCTCCGCGGATGCCATTGTCGGGCGTGCGGCCGAATTCGCCCATCCAGACGATCAACGTTTCGTCGAGGAGACCGCGTTCCTTCAGATCTGTGATCAGGGCAGCGATCGGCTTGTCCACCCGAGGAATCAGCGCGCCATGAGCCTTGGCGATGTGATCGTGTGAGTCCCAAGTCGAGGCGTAGACTTGAACAAAGCGCACGCCCTTTTCCACCAGCTTGCGAGCAAGCAGACAGCGGCGGCCGAACTCGTCAGTCGGTTCCTGACCGATACCGTAACTCTCTTTGAGCTTCACGGGCTCGCCTTCGATGTCGATCACGCCGGGCACCTGCGCCTGCATCCGGAAAGCGAGTTCGTAGTTCCGCATTCGCGCCGCGAGTTCGTCGTGATCGGGATGTTTTTCGGCGTGTGATCGATTGAGCCTGTTGAGGAGGTCGAGGTTTTTGCGCTGATGCTCCGGCGTTATGCCAGGAGGCGGTTGAAGATCGAGAATCGCGCTGCCTTCCGGACGAAGCGCGGTTCCTTGGAAGCTTGTCGGGAGAAAACCGTTTGCCCAGTTTGCCGAACCGCCTTGCGGATGAGCCAATTCAGGAAGAACAACAAAACCCGGGAGATCCTCGTTTTCGCTTCCAAGTCCAAGCGTTACCCAGGAACCAAGCGCAGGGTCGCCGCCGAAGCGATTTCCTGTGTTAACATGGTAGTTTGCAGTCGGATGGTTGACGCTTTCGACCTGGCAACCGCGGTAGAAGCAGATGTCGTCTGCAACGTGCTGGAGATTCTCCCAAAGCGTGCACATGTCGGCACCGGACTCGCCCGCTTTGATGAATTCAAATGGACTCTGAACATAATAGCGTTTGCCGCTCGACATCGCCGATTGCATCTCACCATCGCGCTGGAATTCCTTGAGATGCAGGTCCTTGAGCTTCGGCTTTGGATCAAAGGTATCCATGTGGCTCGGCCCGCCTTCCATATATAGGAAAATGCAGCGCTTTGCCTTGGTGTTCGGGAAATGCGGCCCTTTTGCGCCGGGGCCGCCCTGAGCAGCTGCTCGGCCGGCGAGCATGCCCGTCAACGCAACGCTTCCGAGGCTGGAAGTCAGACCGTATAGAAAATCGCGGCGGGAATTCATCAGTCGGACTCCGGATAGCCAAATCGATTGGATGACATTCGTTCGATTCGTCCTTCGATTTCTGTCAGGATCGATTCCAATTCCTTCAGCTCACTAGTTGGAACGTGTGGTTGCAACAGCTTTACGATTTCAGCGTGAGGCGTTGGAAACTGGGCAAGTAAGTTTTGGATATCACCTTCATAGATCGTAACTTTGCTAGTCAAAAATTGACGATACAAAACGGGAAGCGCGAAAAGCTTCATTAAGATTAGCCCTAGCGGTGTAGCGCAGCTGATTTCGCGATCTGCAAAGGGCCTGACCTCGCTGTGGTTTTCTTTGATCGTGCGGAAAAATCGAAACTCCGCGCGAAGGATGTCCACTCGTAGTGTTTTAAAGGCGGCGAGGGCGAAGTGCTCGTCGTTTTCCGAGATCTCAATTCCAGGCAGTTCTCGAATCTCCTTCAGCCCAACGATCAAATCGATATCTTGAGTGTTTCTCCCTTCAAGATGGCTGAGCATTGCCAACCCACCTACGAGAACGCAATCGACTTCGTTTTCTTTTAGGAGATCAAGAAACTCCTCTACGTGATTTGGTATCATGGCATGGGCGGCAATGGAGCTGTTTTCATTAGATTTCAGATTGAACACAGCGGCGTTCAATAGCGTTTGGCCAATGTCGACGAGTTCGGGCATTTCAATAAACATACACGAATTCATTCGAATTCAGCAGCACTAAACACAAATCCGCCAGCCCTCGAGTTCTCGGATCGGCGTCGATTGACTGAAGATCGGGCTTGTAAATTTCGTAGGCGAAGAGCCTTTCTTTGAACTCGAAGATCTCGCCCGTGTTTTCTTCATTTGCGGAGCGAGTGACTTCGATTGGGAATTCACGCCGCTCCGGAAAAAGCGATTCCTGCTCCTCGATCATCAATTTCCAGTGAACGAGCCCGGCTTCAATTTCTTCAGCAGCTGCTGGCCGGCCGTAAACCAATTCAAAGGCGCGCTTCACGGCAGCATTTTCGTCGCCCTCACGTTCCGCGAGGAGCCGAGCAGCGAACGCAAGGGCGCGGTCTGCGGATTCCTCACTGTTGAACATCGCGAAGACCTGCGGGGTGACGTTTGAGTTGTCCCTGATTTCGCAGGACTTGTCCGGGCCAGGTTGGTTGAAGACCTCTAAAAATGGATCGCGCTGGCCACGCGTTTTGTGAGCGTAAATCGTGCGGCGGTTGCGTTGCTCTGGTTTCGGGTTAGGAACGTAGCTCGGGGCGAATGAGCCCATGATCATACGCGGCTGGAGCGCGGCTTCCAGGTTCATGTCAGGGCGCGCTGGGATTCCGCCGAGTTCAAAATTGAGTTCGCCGGAAATTGCCAGCATCGAATCGCGCAGCTCCTCAGCGGAGAGGCGACGCGGTTGAAAAGCCTCGTAGAGTCCGGATTCGCCGGCTGAGGCGCGCTGGTAAGCAGCCGAAATCATGATTTGACGATGAAGCGCTTTCAACGACCAGCCCGATTCGACAAACTCCGTGGCGAGCCAGTCAAGCAACTCGGGATGCGTCGGTTTTTTGCCGGTGGCTCCGAAGCTGCTGGGATTTCCGGCGATGCCGCGACCGAAGTGATGGAACCAGATTCGGTTAACGATCACGCGCGCGGTCAGCGTGTTTTCCGGGCTGGCGATCCACTCCGCAAGTGCTAAACGCCGACCCTCGGGAGTTGTCGGAATTTCGAAATCGAGCGCGCCGGGCACCGCACTAAGCAAGCCGGGCGCGACCGGTTCCGTGGGCGAAAAAACGTCTCCTCCGCCAAGAATCGCCGTCTTTTCCAGCTCGCCAGCGGCCAACGGATCGTTTGGCATTTCAACTCGACCGTAATTGGATTCCGGCGTCCGCGTTCCGCCGTTGTAAACCGTAAACGCAATCGGCTTGTAGCGGTCCATTTCCCAGCTGAATCGGTTTGCCCACTTTCGCGCGATTCGCTCCTGACCAAAATCGTTCGCCGCTAATCCTACCCTGCGCTGTGGGATTTCGTCTTGAGGAGCCTCGGCATCGATCGCCTCCTTTCGCGAAAGCCAGGGAAGGCCGCGTTCCTTGAACCACTTCCGCTCTTCGTCAGCCGTTTTCTGGTTCAACGCTGCCAGCAGCTGCTGATTGGCTTGAGTCCGGCGCTGCTGGAGACGCTTATCCTCAGCCATGCCGTTTCGATTTTCTTCCGGCAGCCATTCAGTTTCGATTTCAGCGAATTGGGTCGTCGCGAAGCACGCTTGAATCGCGTAAAAATCGCGAGTCGGCACCGGGTCGAATTTGTGGTCGTGGCAGCGAGCGCACTGAAGCGCATGAGCGAGGAAAACCTGGCCGACCGTGTCGGTGACGTCGTCGAGCCACTGCTGGCGAGTCACTTTGGCCACGCTCATCCCGGTGTGTTCCCAGGGGCCCATGCGAAGAAAACCGGTCGCGATCAACATCTCGGTGTCGCCCGGCTTCAGCTCGTCTCCTGCGATCTGCTCACGGATGAACTGGTCATACGGCTTGTCGGCGTTGAGGGAGCGGATCACGTAATCTCGGTAGCGCCAGGTGTTTGGACGTTCGTAGTCGTTGGCGAATCCCGCGCTGTCGGCGTAACGAACAACATCAAGCCAATGCCGGCCCCACTGCTCGCCGTAGTGCGGACTGGAAAGGAGCTCATCGATGAGTTTTGCCCAAGCCTTCTCAGGGTCCTCGGCATCGGCAGCGACGAATCGATCCACGTCTTCGGGCTTTGGCGGGAGGCCAAGCAGATCGAACGTGGCCCGCCGAATCAGCGTTCGCGCGTCGGCCCGTGGAGCGGGTTTGACCCCGGATTCCTCGATTTTCGGGTCGATGAAATAATCGATCGGGCTCAGACTCCAGGAATCCGGAATCGCCGGCTGCCGAACTGGTTGGTAGGCCCAAACGTCCTCAGATTTGTATCGACGATTCGTCCAGTCTTCGCTCAGGCCACCGCTCGTCGCGATCCGCGTTCCCTCGCCAAAATTCTCCACAATCCACCCGATTCGATCCGTGTCAGGCCAGGGCGCGCCTGCGTCGATCCAGCTTCGAATCGACTCGCGCTCGTCTTCGCTCAGCTGATCCGCCAGCTTCGGCGGCATCTCGAAATCCGCCTCATTCCGGGTGACCGTGATGTAGAGAAAACTCGCCTCGCCTTTGCCCGGAATCAGGACTTCGCGCCCGAAAGTCTCGCCACCCGCGAGAGTCGAATCGAGAGTGCGGAGATCGAGACCGCCCTTGATTTTCTCGGGCTCGTTTCCATGGCAAGCGAGACATTTTCCGCTGAGCAGCGGCCAGATTTTGAGGGCAAAAAGCGTCTCACCATCCGAGGGAGATTCCTCAGCAGCTGCTGGCAGCGCCGTCATCAGCAGGAAGATCAGAAGAGCGCGAATCATCGACTTTTTTGGGGAATTTGACATCGTGAGCGCAAATCCAGCTCGCACAAGTGGACTTTCGCGAGCCAGCTCCACGTTGGGCCTGAATTTCGATCGATTTTTATCCTCGAAAACTCGCCTCCGCGGCAGCTTCTGGTTGACCACAGGGTCAGCTTTCGTTTACGTCGACACCCACAACCCCATCCTTATCAGATCATGATTGTAGCAGCTTCACCTTTGGATTTTAACATCATCCAAGTCATGGCGTGCATCTTCACTATCCTCTCCGGGGTAGCGAGCATTGCGCTAACCATTCATAAATTTCAGCTGAAGCCCTGGGCCAAAGCGACCTTGATTGTTGGAGTCCTCATCATCGGTTTGGTCATTGTCATCGCCGTCGTGCCGATGATTACGGCAGAGCCGGATCCCACCAAACCGACTGGACCTCAGGCTTCGCAAGCCGATCTGGACAACGCGACGCTGGTAACGGAATTGAACGGCGGTGCAGGTGCAACTGGATCGGTCAACTTCGACAAAAATGGCGATCCCTTGACGATTCCTACCAGGGGCAAGGTCAAGCGGGTGACTCAGAAGCGATACTTCCTTTTCTCGGAAGACGGATCAAGGGCAATGCTTCCAAGTGGCGAGAAGGGAATCATCACCGTCGAGGAAGATGAGTATGAATTTACGATTTCGCCGATGGTGGAAGGAGATGACGAAACCGGCTTACTAATCGAATATCGGAAAAGCGAATGGCCGTCAAACCGCCTGAAAGCTCAGCTCTGGCCGCTAGAAAAGGCTCCGTTCTCCGTCCAGATCATCACCACCGCCAGCACCAATTGAATTCCAACCTTTTAAACTGAGAAAACGCAAATCGATTCAAAAATCTCATCTTCATTCATTATGAAACCGACCCAGTTCCTCTCCACCATTCTCCTGGCATTAGCCGTCGCTGCCGGATCAGCTACCGCGCAGGACGACGCTCCTCTTAAAATCGCGGTCATCCCGATCAGAGGCGATGACGGAGCCGCGCTCCGCGAAAGTCTGGCTGCTGGCCTGACTGAAGCAAAACACGAAGTCATCGCAGCCGAAACGGTCGATCCGGCGTTTGCTGAGATCGCTAAGGACCTTCCAGAAACGGGAATCGACCCAGCAGCTGCTGTTGCGATCGGGGAAGCGACAGGCGCTCAAGCAGTCGTATCCGGCAGGCAGATCGGCGACAAATTCATCGCCAAAGTGCTGAGCACGAAAAACGCGACCGTCTTCGTCGCTCTCGCGATGGACGCGGAATCTCTTCCGGCCAAAGTCGCTGAAGCGATCGAGGCAAACAAAGAGATGCTTCTCAAAGACCCCGAGTAATTCGATTCTCGGGTCTGAATTTCGACAAATCCCTCGTTGCTTCAAAGCGCGGGGGATTTTTTTTGGCGAAATCGGCCCAGCGCGCCAAAGTAGAAGCCCTCGAACATTCAGCCTCCAATCCACCCCATCAATTTGACTCAATTTCGGCTAGCCCTCTTTTTACTAGTGGCCGCCAGCTGCTGCTGGCAGACGGCGCATGCTCAGCTGCCTACCGAACCGGTTCAGGGTTACGTTTATGTTGAGCCGTTTGAAGTCCGAAACGAAGTTGCGTTTTACCTGAGCTCCGTCAAAGGCTGGGAAGATGCGGAGCAGCGCGGAAATCTTTCTCCTGAGGACCAGCAGAAGCTTCTCACGCAGTTTCGGGCGCAGCTCGATTCAGCAAATCCGCTAATCATCGATGATGAGCCAGCCGAATTGAAATTCGACCGACTGCTCTTTGTAAAAGTGATTCCTGATCTGGGCGTTTTTCCCGATGAGCGCGAGGAAATCCCGGCTTCGGAGGCTCTGATCGCTGCCGTTTATGCTCAGTCGCGCGACGGCTTTCCGAAACGGATCGATCTTCGCTGGAATTTCTTCCCGGGCGCTCAGGAGACGATTCCAGTCACCTTGGTGGTGCAGGGAAAGCGGAAAACTTACGACCTCTCGCCCGGCCAACCGGTTCAGTCCTGGCTGATCCCGGAAGGCGGCGTTGAACCTCAATTGCTCGACGCGTCGATCGACGCTGACATCGAAACGATCCGGATTCCCGTGATTGGATTTTTACTGCTGGCGGCCGCGATTTTCGCCGGACTGCTTGCCCGATTTCTGAAAGAAGACAAGCCAATCGCGCTCTGCGGGCTGGTCGCTGTGGTGGGCATGTTAGGATCGTTCACTCTCTGGGGATTCGGGCAGCTGAATCACGAAATTCGCACCTTGAAGCTCGAAATCCCGAGCGAAGATGAATCGGCAGAAATCGTCAACACGCTCCTGCTGAACATTTACCACGGGTTTAATTTTCGTGATGAGGAGAAGATTTACGACACCTTGGCCTACAGTGTTGTGAAAGGAGAAACGCTCGAGCAGTTGTATTTTGAGATGCGCAAAAGTCTGGAACTCGAGGGTCAGGGCGGACCTCGGGTCAAAATCAAAACACTTCAGATCCGCGACTGCTTTCCTGATCCCGGCGGGCTGGGCGACGATCGCCCCGGGTTCCGCGCAGATACCGAATGGGTCGCCAGGGGATCGGTCACACACTGGGGTCACACGCATGAGCGAATCAAATTGTACCGCGCGTGGATCGCTGTAGAGCCAGTCGACGAGCGCTGGAAAGTGAGCGAGCTCGAAGTGTTTGAGGAAAATCAAATGTAGTGAGGTTTTCTCGCCTTTCCCGACAGTGATCAGGATGCAATCCGCCCTACATATTAAAATTCTGGCCATGTTGATTCTAACAGGCGTACTCGGGAGCATCGAAAGCTCGGCCGCAGAGACGGAAGTCTTCGTCTACGCTGAACCCTACGAAGTGCGGCTCGAAATTTTGGTCCCAGCCAATCAACTGACGCCGCCCGGAAACACGGTAATCGATTCCAGCATCGGCGAGCAGCTGCTGGCGCGATGGGCGGACGAGCTGCGAAGCGTAATCGAGGTAAAAGCCGACGAAGCGCCAATCGCGCTTGAGCTCAGGTCGATCCAATTTGCGCGGCAAGACGACCAGGGGGTCGAGCCTGACGAGCGTGATGCAATTCCAATCGACGATGCTTTCGTAGCGATCGTGTTGTCCGCCGGCCATGATCAAATCCCTCAGTTTCTTGAATTCGCGTGGAAGTTTTCACCGCTCGACGAAAAAGGCAGAACTATCGCCGTTCAGTTCGAAGCAATGATCGCCGCAGAGACGATCGAGTTTTATCAGAAGGAATTTACGCTGACCTCCGATTCGCCGGTTTGTTCGTGGAAACCGCCTGTGGTGCAGAAAAGGCACGAGGAAACCCCGGTCGCGAATCAAAAATCCGCTGCTCGCTGGTTTCATTTTTCGGCAGTTCAAATCGGCGGCTTAGCATTGATTTCGCTGGTGATATTTTTGGTTTGCAAACGGGTGAAAATC
>JBLHKS010000045.1:0-40715 GCA_047620505.1 Verrucomicrobiales bacterium
AACCGACTCAATCAGCATTTTCGAATTCGCTTGGGCGCACAAAGATCCGAAGGACCGCAAACTCAATCATGCTGATGCGGTGAAGTTCGCGAAGCTGGATGCAAACGACGACAGCGCAGTCAGCCGAAAAGAATTCGGAGCTGGCGAATTTGCTCAGCAAGCACGGGCGAACGACAACCAGGATGCGGTTGGCGAGGCGTTCGACAAAATCGACGACGATGGCGATGGCGAGATCAGCCCTCGCGAGTACGCAGCCGCGCTGCAGCGCCGTCGCATGGCGGAAGCAGACAAAGGAAAAGACAAGCCGAAAAAGGACGAGGACGGAATCGATCCCCGCATCGTTGAGTCCTTCCGCGAGTTGGATCGAGACGACGACCGTGCTGTCAGTCTGCGTGAATTTTCACGCGGCGAATTGGCCGATCGAGTTGACGATCGCGATGTCGTTGAAGAAATCTTCGAGCGCGCCGATGCCAACGACGACGATGAACTCAGCTTGAAAGAGTACGCTGAGTTTCGGAAGCACTTCCGCGGACCGCCTCCAGGAAAAAAGGGTAAAGGAAAAGGCAAAGGGAAGGGCGGAAAGCGCTGAGCCGATCAATCGATCCCATTTAATTTCGTCAAAAAGGGCGGCCTGTTACGGGTCGCCCTTTTTCGTGATCCGCTCAGCAGCTGCTGGCTCAGCTTTTGCTCCAGATTTTCAGATCATCGACAACTGCGTTCTTCGGAACGGCCAGCCGCAGAGTGCGCTTGGTCGGATGCGCGATTCCTTCCGATTCAAAAGAGCCGACCTCTTTTCCGTCGATCGAAAGCGTAATTTTTTCGCCAGCGACTTGAACCAGAAGATCGTACCATTTTCCGACCTCCAGCTTGTTTGCGATCTTGATCTGCTTGCCGGCGAGCGATTCTTTTTGTTCCTTTGTCAGGGCGTTTGCCAGCCGCGCTTCCCGGGTTTTCAGATTCATGTTTCCAGTCTTCAAATCCTGAAGCAGAACTTCTTTCGCAGAGATTTTCGCGGCGAAAAGATGGCCAGCATGAACTTCCTTGAATTTAAGATCAGCGAAGTTCAAACCCAGACTGTCTTTCGCATCTTCCAGCATGAAACGCAGGCCGACAGCTCCATTCGTGAACTCAGCTGGATGCGTTACCGAAACCCCGTGATCGGCGGTCTCGTGAATGAAAATGTACATCGCCCCATCGCGCAGATCGACCTGCTTGTTGCCGTTCGCCCGCGTCCGGCTGTTCGTTCCCCAGCCGTTGCCCGGCTCGTCCTTTTCTTCCTGGGATTCGCTCCGCTCAAAGTCGTCTTCAAAAATCAGTTTACCGTGATCATCGGCCTGAAGTTGAGGAAGGATCGCGAAGGCCAGAAGAAGAATTGAAAGTCGTGTCATGCCCGAGCCTTACAAGGAAACCGCCTCGTTGAAAAGCGATTCTGCGAGCCGCCGCCGGGAGCTTGTTCGATTCGGCCGATCGCGGCGAGCCCGCTTCGTGATCAAAACCGTCACTGCGTCATTTTTCAGTTTGTGCGATTCAGTGGAATTGCTTTGAACTCTTTCGTTAGGTTCGTGAGCGATTCTTCAACTGCCATTCGCTCAAGACTCGAAGCACCAACGAAACCTACCGCATCGGTTCGCTCATTGATGAATGCGGCGTCTGAAGGAGTTGCGATCGGGCCTCCATGCGAGAGATAAATCACGTCATTCCGCACCGTCTTTGCAGCGTCGATCATCGCCTGAGTCGCCGCAGCTGCATCTTCCAGAGACATCGCCGCATTCGTTACGCCGATCGAGCCGCCGACCGTGCAGCCGACGTGCGCGATGATCACATCTGCGCCGGCTTCCGCCATTGCTTTTGCTTCCTCGGGTGAGGCAACGTAGACAATCGAGAAGATGTCCATTTTGCGAGACAGCGCCACTGTTTCCACTTCCTTGTGAGTTCCCATTCCGGTTTCTTCAAGCTGTTGCCGGAAGTCTCCATCGATGATCGAGTGTGTCGGGAAATTATTCATTCCGGAAAAGCCCATCGCCTTGACCTGCTGAAGCCAATGCCACATTCGGCGGCGCGGGTCGGTGCAGTGAACGCCGCAGATGACTGGGATTTCCTGGACGACTGGCAGGACTTCATGCTCGCCGATTTCCATCGCGACCCCGTTGGCATCGCCGTAGCCCATCATTCCTGCGATCGAGCCGTGGCCCATCATTCGGAAGCGGCCGGAATTGTAAATTATGATCAAATCCGCGCCGCCCTTTTCGATAAATTTGGCGCTGATCCCGGTTCCCGCGCCCGCGGCGATGATTGCTTCGCCTTTTGAAAGGGTGTCCCGAAGGCGTTCGATGACTTCTTCTCTTGTGTAAGGGTTTCCAACCCCGGTCCATGGATTCGGCATGATGCCGGCGATTCTAAATGCGTTCGAACCATTTTGACATGAGCAAAACCGGAACCTTCTTAAATCTTGAATTCAAACGGTAAAAAATCGCAACACGTCGTGAAATTTCGATGGTTCAGGGCTGTCCCGGTGGCTGAAGCCGATGTTTGGGAGGACCGGCTGTTTGCGACCGGGCTGGAGAATCTGGCGCTTTCAAACTCGGCCGACGATCAGAAGCTGCTGCTGGAAGGATTTTTCGAATCCCGAGATGAGGCCGAGCGTTTTCAGGCTGAGTTCGAGGGGCAGATCGAAGAATTTGCCGATCAGAACTGGGTAGCGCTGGGCGAGGCGGATGCTCGTCGAAAGTCGATTCGCATTCGGGATCGATTCGTGGTTACCCTCGATGATGATCCGGGTTTTCTGGATGAGCTGCGCAGCGAAAACCCTGGAGCGGACTTGCTGATTTTTCCGCCCGAAATGGCGTTCGGCACGGGCGATCACGAAACGACTTCGACTTGTCTTGAAATGCTCGTCGAAAATTCACCGGCCGAGCCCTGGAGTTTCCTTGATCTTGGGACGGGGACCGGAATTCTGGCGGTTGCGGCTTCGTTTCTTGGGGCGTCGCGGATTGTCGGGACTGATTTCGATTCAAAGGCGATCGAAGTTGCCCAGGGCAGTCTGGCGCGAAACGGCGTCTCGGCGAATTCGGTCGAGCTTCGCGAGCAGGACGTGCTGGCGTGGGAGCCGGACGAGCAATTTGATCTCGTTGCGGCGAATCTTTTCAGCACCGTCTTGATCGAAGCGATGCCAGGGATTCGAGCGTCGGTTAAAGATGGTGGTCAGGTCATTCTTTCAGGAATTCTGCGTGAGCAGCTGCTGGCCGTGGAGACGGCGGCAAAGGATGCTGGTTTGACCTTCGAGCGGGTCGTCGAAAGAGGAAAATGGGCAAGCGTTCACTGCCTGGTATGAATGGAAGGCTAGGAAAAAGCCGTACGCGGGGCGGGAATTGCAATTTTTGCATCGAAATCAGTGACGATCTGCGCTAGAAGATAAGATATGCAGACAGCGAATGTAAACCTTCCTATCACCGTAACCGGCCGCCACGTCAGCGTCACCGACGCCATGCGCACTCACGCGCTGAACAAAGTCGAGTCTCTGCAACTCGATTACCCGAAAATTATCGAGGCCAAAGTGATTCTCGATGTCGAGGCTAACTCGCGACATGTCGCGGAAATTATTCTTTATTGTGCGAACCACATCACGATTGAAGCGAGTTCGACGACGCCTGACATGTACGCTTCGATCGATGAAACGTTGAGCAAAACCGCTCGTCGGATGCGGAAGTACAAGACGCGGATGCTGAAGGCGACGCATCGGCCGCGAAAGAATGACGTCAAGCTACTGCCCGAACACGTCTTTGCTCAGGACCTGCCCGAAGAAGAGGCAGTAGAAGATGTTTTGCCGGTGATCGTCCACAAAGAGAGCTTCAGGTTGCGCCCGCTTTACACAGATGAGGCGATCCAGGACATGGAGCTGAGCGAGAAGCCGTTTGTGGTTTTTGAGAACGCGAAGAACCACCGACTCTCGATTCTGTTTCGGCGGAAAGACGGCGATTATGCCGTGATTGAACCGCAGGCTTAGAAAGGTCGTTTCTGCGTTCCGCTCGTCGATCTGAACGATCATGCCTGAAAAAAAAGCTGTCCGATCGGCCCCGACCAAACGCGAGTCGATCACTGTCGGTAAATTCTTTGCGCGTCATCGCAAGGAGCTCGGCCTGCGGCTCGTTGGCGAAGACTGTGGGTATGATCGAGAAATCCAGGAGCCTACAATCAATCGGCCGGGGCTTGCGTTAGCCGGATATTTTTCCTATTTCGCGTTCAAGCGGATTCAGGTCATTGGGAAGGCCGAGCGTTCGTATTTGCGTTCCCTTGATCTGGAGGACAAGGCGAAGCGCTTCCTCGATTTTGTGAAGCGCGATATTCCCTGCATCATCATCAGCCGGGGTGAAACGCTTTCAGATCGGCTGCTCGAGATCGCGAATGCGCATGGGATCAGCGTTTTTCGGACGTCGATGGTCACGATGAATTTCATCAACGCGGCGACGATCCAGATGGAGTGGGATTTTGCGCCGACGCAGAACGTTCACGGATGCATGGTCGATTCGATGGGGATCGGCATTTTCATTCGAGGCGATAGCGGAATGGGCAAAAGCGAATGCGTTCTTTCGCTCCTCAGACGCGGAGCCAGCCTCGTCGCGGATGACGTGGTCATTTTCCGGAATATCGAAGGCCGAGAAATCATCGGTGAAGCAAAGGAGCTTGGGAAGTCCCACATGGAAGTGCGAGGACTCGGGATTATCAACGTCGGCGCCATTTTTGGGATCGGCAGCATTCGTCTTGAGAAGCGGCTCGATCTGGTTGTCACCCTCAAACGTGAGGATGATATTAATCAGCTTGAACGATTTGGCGCTGAGCAGAGAGAGTTTTCTCTACTTGGACTGAAAATCCCGGAGGTGGAGCTTCCGGTGGCCCCCGGGCGAGATCTCGCGCAGATGATTGAAGTTGCTGCGTTGGATCAGAAGCTTCGTAGTTTTGGATACAACACAGCCGTTGAATTCAACAAGAAGTTGTTGAAAATCATGCGCGACCGCAGAATCAATTAGCGCTTTCCAGATTTGCCTTGGTGAATCTTGGAATTCTGATAGTTTCGCCGCTTTCTTATGGTTCTGACCAAAACCTTCACAATCGAGAACAAGCAGGGGCTTCACGCCCGTCCTGCGGCGCTTTTTGTGAAGGCAGCGAACAAGTATCAGTCCGAAATCTGGGTCAAGAAAGAGGACGAGGAAGTGAATGGCAAAAGCATCATGGGCCTGATGATGCTCGCGGCTGAATGCGGGTCGCAGCTCGAAGTTTCCGCCGAAGGAGATGACGCGGAAGCGGCGATGGCAGAGCTGGAAGCGATGATTTCGGGCGGATTTGAAGGGACTTGAAGGGCTGACAAATTGCGCGTCCTCGAATTGTTCTGCTAAGAAATCATGCAACTCAGATGCCCATGCGGAAACTGTATCCACGACGGTACTGATTGTTTGCCTTACAAGGGCTACATAATTCCGGACGAAGATCATTTCCCCATACTCGATGGCTACGACGCCCTCCTTGAAAGGGTTGCGGAACGTGGAGCGGTAGAAGATGGGGACTACATGGATGTCCGTCGAAATTCTGCTCCGTTGCGACAGATCTACCAATGTTCTAATTGCGGAAGAATCTTCATTTGGGACGAGAATATTGAAGGAGCCTTTTCCTTTAAGCCGGAAGATGATGACATAAACAAGCGCCTCTTAATGAGCCGGAAAAACATTGCAGAACAAGACGCGGACCAAGCCATTAATTTTGGTGATTATTGAAATTTTAGTAGATTTTGATAATTAAGTCGACTAAACTTGCCGTCCCATGTCGGACCAGATGTCGAACCTGATGAAGATCTTCGTCCAGGACGAAGAAGAAACTGCGCCAACGCCTGCGGACGCTCCAGCCCAACCGAGCTCTCCAGACCCGCTTGCAGGGGAGCCAGTTCATCCGGCTCCGGCGCTGAATGGCTCGCACGCCAATCCGTTTCAGCAGCCTCAGGTGGTTCCTCCGATTCCGGAAACCCAGCCAGAGCCGATTTTTACCGAGACTCCAGTCGCTCCGAGCCCGAGTCCCGACTCTCCGCCGCTTTCGCAGTCCGAAATCGCCGCGATTGAGCTTCAACGAATGATTCTCGGCATCAGTGACGGTGACGACGAGCAGCCGGAACCAACTCCGGTCGCTGCTCCGCCAGCTGAGCCGATTCAGCCAGCGCCAACGCCAGTTCCGGTGCCAGCAGCTGCTGAGTCTCCAAACCTTGACGACTACCAAAGTATTCACGAATCTTTGAGCGTGATTTCGCGTCGGCTGGAAAGTCTTCCGCTAGGAAATCCGAGCGGCGAGCCGCTGCTGCGCCAGATCGGACCTGGAGGGCTTAATTTCGTTGAGCAGGCGATGCAGGTTGCCGAAACTCAGGCGGGAATTCTCCCGCGGTCCTTCGATCTGGAAACTTTCCAGAAAGAGGGGAAGGAACTCCGCGATCTCGGGACGCTTTCCGCAGAGTTGAAGGCGCTAACGACTCGGGTCGAAAACGCGGAAGCAGCGATCGGCAGCGATGCGTTCGCCCGAGCTCTCAGCGTTTATCAAGCCGCCAAACTCGCCAACGCGACGGCCGATCTGGATCGGTTTCTCGCCTGAATCAGCCCGGCGCGCCCAAAGGTTTCTCCGGCGGGCTCTCGGATTTTGACTTTTTCGCAATCGCGATGGTTGCAGCCACAATCCAGAAGACCGGATTGACGAGGAAAATCCAGACAGCCACTTCGTTCTGGTAAAATTGGAGATTCATCAGGTAGTCGACCATTCGGTGGAAAACCACGAGTCCCAGCCCGACAAAGGCCATGAGCCAGCGGCTCCAAAGCCCAATAAAACAGAATAGCTCAAGAAATAAGCCGCCCATCATGAAGAAGCGCGTCGCATTCGGATTCTCCAGCATCTCGTTCGCCCACGGGACGCGCTCCTCGCCGAATTTCTCCTTATCGAGATCTTTGTAGTAGTTCTGGCGGTAGGTTTTGACGATGTAGAGAGCGCTGTAGTGGCTTTTCTGGATCCACTGGCCGTCGCTTTTGATCAACTTCGTAGCACCGGCGATGACGTAGGCGGCGATGATCGTGACTTGCGTGAATCGGATCAGATAATCGTTTAAGCTGTAGCGCGATTTCTCAGCTTCATCAGCCGAGGCCAGCGCCGGTTTCTTTCGAACCCATTTCGAGATTGCGTGAACCCAGACGACCACGGTTTGCGCCAGGAGGATCAGGCCGATCAGCTTGTATCCGTGATAGGCGAAGCCGTTCGAATTGTAGAGCGTCCACGCGAGGATCATGATCGTGGTCAGAATCGGCAACGAGATGATCAGGCCCCGACCAATCACGTAAGAGATCAGCGCGCCAATCGAAATGATCCAGAGCGGGAGCTGCAGGCTGTCCTTTGACATGAAAGTCAGGTCAAACCATCTCGCCAAGCCGTGCGGGTGCTTCTGAGCGGTTTCGTCGACGCCACCCGCGGTGCCAAACCAGCCGCGGTTGCCGAAAAAATCGTCTCCACGCGGACCGAGGGCGTCCAGCGGCAGACACTGAAAAATCAGCCAGGCGAAGAGAACTCGTAGCGCGATCGCTTCCCACTTGTGGAATCGGCGCATTCCGAAACGGGTGCCAACGTAGGTCGTTTCCTTCGATTCGCTCATTGCTTCGAAAAATCGCGTTCAGCGAGAACGACTTCGGTTTCGATTAATTCAGTTCCTTCGACTGTGATGTCGATCCTGACAAACCGCCAAATGTCGTCCAGCCGATGATCGAATCCTTTTTGCCGCTTCTCCTCCGCTAGCCGGAGTGCGTCTTCGCGAAGGTCCTCGAGAACCGCGAGGCCGCATTCGCGTCGGTCTTTTTTCTTCAATTCGGTATGGTTTTCAAGCCCAAGCTCATTGGTGGATTCTTGGCGTTTTGATCGATAAATTTTCCCAGCTTTAGCGGAAGTGAGCGTGGTGAGCGCGCGCACCGGCAAGGGTTTGGTTTTTCCATCGGCGTCGACGGTTGCCAGAAAATAGTATTCACTCGTGGGCCCCGGATCGGCGTACATCGGAAAGTGGGAAAACGGATATTCCTCGCCGATCGCCAGGTTGATCCCGGTGATGGCGAAGACCCAGGTAAGCGGGTGCCGAATCACTGAGACGAGAATCGCGCTAGGCGAGCGGCCGGCGATCACGAAAATCGCCTCCACGAAACCCCAGATCGCAAGCGGCGCGCCGAGGATTCGACCCGGCCAGCGCAAGGCCTTCGGCATCAGATCGAAGACCACCAGAAGAATCAGGACGGCTCCGATTGCGAGTTTTACAAAGCCGTGGAGTCCGCAAAATCGTTTCCAGCAGCTGCTGAGTTTTTCGCCGAAGGCGCTCATGAAACGAGTTGCTGCGATTTCAGGAAATTACCGAGAATCTTCAGTCCGAGCGACTGGCTTTTTTCCGGGTGAAACTGGGTCGCGACGACGTTCCCGCTACGGATCCCGGCTGCGAACTGCCCGCCGTAGTCAGCCGTAACCGAAACGATCGAACCGTCCACCGGTTCCGGATAATAGGAGTGGACGAAGTAAACGTGCGGGTGTCCAGGGAGGCCTTGCCAGAGCGGATCGGAGGCGTCGCGCGGCGTGATTTCATTCCAGCCCATGTGCGGGACTTTCAGTTCAGAATCCGGGAAACGAACAACCTCGCCTTTGAAGGCTCCAAGGCCCTCAACGCCCGGGTCTTCCTCGCTCGAATCAAAAAGAATCTGGTAGCCGAGACAAATCCCGAGATACGGTTTGTCGACCGCGATCCACTCGCGCAGCGGCGTCCAGAGCCCCTGTTCGCGAAGGTGATGCACGCAATCGCCGAACGCGCCGACCCCGGGCAGGATAAGCGTGTCAATATCTTCGAGTTGATCGGCGGAACGGATGATGCGCGCGGAAAATTCAAGCGTCTCGACCGCCTTGGCGACGCTGCGTAGATTTCCGGCCCCGTAGTCAATGATTCCCGTTTTCAAGCCGCGAAAGTAACCCGAGCCGAGCGAGGATCAACCTTGAGGTCTGTTCGGATTTAGCGAAAGTGAACGCGTGAATCGAATTCTACTCCTGTCAGGCCTTCTCGCGGTCGTTTCCGGCGCGTTAGGCGAAGAACTGGTCAATTCATCAAATTGGAAGATGACTGACGACTATATTGGGCCGTTTCGGCACCAGATTTCGGTGGCTTCGCCTGACGGAGTCGCGAAATACGAGGCGGAATTTATGCTCGTTAACAATTCAGCTGAGTTCGTTGCTGAGTTGAAAAGGGGTGAGCAGCTGCTGGGTCAATTTCGGTGCAGCTTCGCCAGTGCGGGGACCAACATTTGGTTCAACGTCTACGACCCGCCAAACAAGGGACTGGACGCGAGCGGAAGTTACGAATTCGTGTTCGGTGATGAGGAAGTTCCGGAGGCTAAGGCGCTCGAGACAGCGAAGGCTGAGTACGCGAAGCATGACGAAATTCTGAACGATGTTTATCAGGATTTGATGAAGCGGCTCAACGCAGAGCAGAAAAGTGATCTTCGAGAGCGGCAGCGCGATTGGATCGAGCACAAAGAATACATTTCCGGATTTCAAGCGCAGGCACCCGAAGGAAAAGAGCAGGAAAAGGCCGCTTACTGGGAGAGCGCGGCTTACATGACTCAGTCACGCGCCGGGTTCCTGAAGTACGTCTATGAAAATGAAGAGATCAGCCCAAGTGTTAGCGGAACTTACGTTGATGAGCGCGGAGGGACGCTAACGATTGTTGAGCGGAGCGATGACTGGGTTTTCTTCATCGATGTGGTTCGCGGGCCGACGTTTCATCTCGGATTTTTGCGCGGTGAAGCACAGATCGAAGACGAGAGCGCGCATTTCAAAGAGTGGCGCGAGGACTACATTTTCGATGGGAAAATTCCCGAGATTTCACTCAAGCGCGAAGGTCAGCGCGTAGTCATCGAAGGTGAAAACACAGGGGCCTATCACGGTGCCAGGGCTTACTTCGATGGAGAATATTTCAAAGTGACGGATTTGCTCCACGTCTTCCCGGAAGTCAGCTTTTGATTCTGGTTACCGGCCTGATCAATCCGACTCAAGCCGGTTTTCCGGGATCCAATCTTTTGCCAGGCGGCGCAGCGCGTTTCCATCGTTTGCAGCGACGAGTTGCTCGATTTTTTCGAGCGAAATTGGCGTTAATTCGGCCTTCTCTTTGGCCATGACCCAGATTTTTTCATAGGCCGTCTGCACGACGTTTTCGTCTTCGGTCAGGAGTTCTTCGTATTCCTTTTCGCCTTTGCGAAGACCGGTGTAGACGATCTCGATGTCCTTGCCTGGCACGAGTCCGGACAGCTCGATCAGTTGGCGCGCGAGTTGGTCGATTAGGACCGGGTCGCCCATTTCGAGAACCATGATATTTCGATCTCCACCGACTGCGCCGGCCATGAGAACCAACTCGACCGCTTCGGGAATCGTCATGAAAAATCGAGTAACTTCCTTGCTCGTCACGGTCACTGGGCCACCCTCGGCGATCTGGCGTTTGAAGATCGGAATCACGCTTCCGCTCGATCCTAACACGTTCCCAAATCGGACGGCTTTGAATGAAGTTCCGTTCGTTTCGCGCTCAAGGAGGAAGCGCTCGGCGATCCGTTTCGTCGCGCCCATCATCGAGGTCGGGCGCACGGCTTTGTCGGTTGAGACGAGCACGAATTGATCAACGCCAGCCTGCTGAGCGACCTCAGCCACAGTCACCGTGCCGATGACGTTGTTGAGGAACGCGGCCGTGACATTTTCTTCGACGAGATGGACGTGTTTGTAGGCGGCGGCGTGGTAGACGATGTCGATTTTTCCGCCGGACCGCTGGATCGCGCGTTCGAGATCGTGCTTGCGTTTCACGTCGCCCAGACAAGCATGGATTATGGCTTCGTTAGCGCTGTTTTCGGCCAGCAGCTGCCGGTTGATCTCGAAAAGATTGTACTCGGCGGCGTCGAACAAAACCAGCTTCGAGGGACCGTAGCTGAGGACTTGACGGCAGATTTCTGAGCCGATCGATCCGCCTGCGCCGGTGACGAGGATCGACTTTCCTTTTAGGAAATTCTCGATGATCGAGCGGTCAAATTGATTCGGCTTACGATTGAGGAGATCCTCGATTTCGACGCGTTTGAGCGAGTCGACCTCGACGTTTCCTTCCGCGATGTCGCGCAGACCCGGAATGACGCGGTAGTCCGCGCTGCAACCCGCTTCGGCGACCATGTTCATGATGTCTTTGATCGAATTCGGCGTGGCGAACGGAGGAAGGAAAAGAATCATCTGGGCGTTGCCCTGCTTCGCAAGATCGCCGATCGATTTGAGCTTGCCGAACATCCTCACTCCATGAATTGTCGCGCCGTCGCGCCGCTTGTCGTTGCAGATCAGACCGAGAACTTCGCCGATGCCGAGTTGAGGATTGATGAGGCTACGAATGAGCTGATCGCAGTGCTCCGGATCGCCGACGAGGATCGTTCGTTTGGCGTCAGTCGGCGCTCCGCCGCGCAGCCGAGTCTGAAAATCGCGAAGCAGCCGAAGACCGGCACGACCTCCGATTTCCCAGGCGACGAGGAGCAGAAAATAGATAAACGGGACGGCCCGCGAGTAGTTAAAGTCGTCTTCCGAGGCCCTTTTCAAAACCAAAACGACCCCGTAGTGAGTGGCGGCAGCGAGGGCGTAAACCCAGACGTAGCGGACGCAATCGCTCAGGCTGAAGTAGCTCCAGAGACCCTGGTAGAGCTTGAAGACGACGATAAAAGTCAGGAAAACGACGTAAGCCGCGAGGAGGGTTTGGAAGAATTCGTCGCGGAATTCATCCGAGAGTTTGAAGTCCAGTCGGAAAAGGTAGGCGAGCAGGTAGCAGAGCCCGATGCCGATCGAGTGCCAGGCGAAAGCGAGCGTTCGCCGCAGGACGAGGCTCTCTTTCAGTTGCCGGGCGGTTGCTAAACTGTCGAACATGCTGATCTCGAATCGGCTTTCTCAGACGTTAAAACGAAACTCCACGACGTCACCGTCTTGCACTTCGTATTCTTTTCCTTCGACCCGAAGTTTGCCGGCTTCCTTGGCTTTTGCGTACGATCCGAGTTCCTTGAGAACCTCGTAGGCTACGATCTCGGCAGCGATGAAGCCGCGCTCAAAATCGGTGTGAATCACGCCAGCAGCTGCTGGGGCCTTGTCGCCTTCGGTGATGGTCCAGGCGCGGGTTTCTTTTTCCCCGGTCGTTAGGTAAGTCCGGAGTCCTAACAAATGGTAAACGGCCTTGATCAACTTCGAAACGCCGCTGTCGGTCACGCCGAGGTCTTCGAGAAACATCGCCGCTTCGTCCGGCTCCAAGTCGATCATTTCCTCCTCGATCCGAGCTGAAATCACGACCACTTCCGCGCCGAGAGCTTCGTCGGCGTACTTTGCGACCTGTGAAACGAGCGGGTGGCTTTCAGGATCGGCTTGAGCTCCGGAAAGCGCCTCTTCGGAGACGTTGCAGGCAAAAATCGTCCGGTGCGATGAGAGGAGGAAAAACTCGCGCATCACTTCCTTTTCCTCGTTGGAAATTTCGAGCGTCAGAGCCGGTTTTCCTTCGTCGAGGTGCGGCATCAGCCGGTTCATCAAATCGACTTCGCGCTTGGCCTCCTTGTCGCCAATTTTGGCTTTTTTCTCGCGAGAACGAAGGCGCTTTTCGAGCGAAGCCATGTCGGCGAGAATCAATTCGGCGTTGATGATTTCGATGTCCCGAAGTGGGTTCACCGAGCCCATTTCGTGGATGATGTTTTCGTCCTCAAAACACCGAACGACCTGCACCACGGCGTCGACTTCGCGGATGTTCGCGAGGAATTTGTTGCCGAGGCCCTCTCCTTTGCTTGCGCCTTCGACTAAGCCGGCGATGTCGACAAACTCGATCGCCGTTGGAATCACTTTCTGCGATCCTGAGATTTTTGAGAGCACATCGAGACGCTCGTCCGGCACGGAAACGATTCCGATATTCGGGTCGATCGTGCAGAACGGAAAATTCTCCGCCTGCGCCTTCCGAGTCCTGGTGACGGCATTGAAAAGGGTCGATTTTCCGACGTTTGGGAGTCCTACGATTCCGGCCTTGAGCATAGCGCGCTGACCGTAGATTCGAAGATCGCGTTTGCAACCGGCATCGTCCGCGCCGTCCGCCGCTTTTTAGCGGTGTGCCCTGGCTCGAAATCGGAGATTGACTTTTCGCTCCAATCGCGGTGAAATCCTCGCCTCATGATCAAGCAGCTGCTCACTCTCAGCCTCGTCGCCGCTATTCTGGTTCTCAGCAGTTGCGCGGCCGCTCAACGAACGGTCCGGTCGGGTGCAAGCGCAGCACGCAGCCCACTTGCAGCTGCGAACTCGGTCTCTCGATCGGCAACTGGCAGCGCTACTCGGTTGCTGACCAATCCTCTCGGCGCAGCGAATATGCTGGTGAACGGGACGGTCAACACAGCGAGTCGCTCCACGAGCCAGGTGATCGGAACCGTGCTCCAGAACGTCGACGCGATCAACGAAACCGCGAAACGCGTCTACCCGACAGCGGCGACAGCGGCAAGAGCAGCTCTGCTGGCTCCGTAGAGTTGGCCTTGGCAGATTTCGCCGGGGTTGAAAAGGGAAGGGGAGAGCAGCTCCGTTTTGGATGGGCGTGCCCTTTCGATCGAATTCCGAGTGAACTACCGCGTCGAATTTTGAGGCAAAATCGAAATTATCATAATTTCTGAGTTTTCTTCTTGATAATTTTCTCAATTAAGCAAAAGTATCAGGGTTGAACACAATCAAGTTCGTCCCGGGTTTACCCCTCAAGCGGATTTCATAATGTTTTTAGTTTAGTTGTTTGAGTGACTGGAATGAAGGTCGGCGATGAGTGACGCCGGCCTTCATTCTTGTGTACGGGTTTCGGAAAATCTCGGGCATCGTGTAACGCTGGCTGATCCGTCCCGTCATCAAGGGCAAGATGAAGACTCAAATTCTCAAAATCATGATCGCGGCCGGAACTCTGGCCGGGCTGGCAGCTGCTGGCGTGGCCGCCGAAGGCGAAGCGAAAAAATCTGGAGCCGCCAAGGGTGATCGCGGTGCGTTTTTCGATCGGCTGGATGCGAACGGCGATGGAAAAGTTTCTGAGGTCGAAGCTCCGCCTGAAGTCTGGGAGAAACTTTCGAAACTGGATAAAAACGGAGACGGCGCGGTCGCGAAATCCGAGCTTCCGCAAGGTCCGGCGGTTGGCGGTGGTGGCGGCGCTTCGAAGATTGTTGAATTTCTGAAGCAGATGGACGCCGACGGAAATGGAAAAATCTCAGAAGCCGAGGCCGGCGAACGCTGGGCCAGACTCGGGAAGCTGGACAAGAATAAAGACGGCGCAATCGACCTGGCCACCGAGTTACCGGAAATTCCGACGGGCCCGGGAGCCGGAGCTGGGAAGGGCGCTTTGTTCGCGAAGGCCGACAAAAATGGCGATAAAAAACTGACCGAGGACGAGCTTCCGGAGCAGGCTTGGGAACGACTTTCCAAACTGGATAAAAACGGAGACGGCGCTGTCGACGAGAATGAACTGGCAGCGGTTCGCCAGGCGATTGAAGCCAAGAGCGGGCAGAAGCCCCGCGGCAACAACGGCGGAAAAAAGCCGAAGCGCCCGGAAGCCGACAATTCCTGACGCTCGTTTTCTAGACTGACCGAATTGATTCTGCGAAGTCTGCTCTCACGTGAGCGGACTTCGCATTTTTGTTCTCCAGATTGGCCGAATTTGATTCGAATAGTTTTCGCAATGCCCACGTCGACCGCCGTCTTCGCCATCAGCTTTACCTGAAACTGAGCATGAAAATGGTGACCCCTGACAGAATCAAGAATCGACCCGCTCCGGTCGAGCTGGAATCGTACTGGAAGATTCGATACAACGAATTCCGCGCTTGGCTTCGTCCGCGGTGGGCTCGAATCGAAAACGCCGCTCAAGCCCGAAATCGCGAGGACGACATGCCGGGAAATCCGGATCGCGACGCGGATCGGCCGGGTGCCGGACTTCCGATCCCTTTCGTCGTGATTTGTACGGCGATGATGACGGTCCTGATCACCGTTTTCGTGATTGGCGGTCACGCGGAAAATCATCGCGAGCATTCACCCGAAGAAGCCGAGATCGTGGCACAGCTCGCTGAGCAGAAACGGGCTTTCGACCGGGAATTGGCGATGGCGCACGCCGAGGCGGTTTCGGTAGCCGAGAAGGTCAGCAAGCTTGAGAAGACGCTGGAAACTTTCGATGCCGAACGCCTGCGGTTGACTCAGGCGAATGCCGATTTGGAAAAAGAGCGTCAACGGTTAGCGGGCGAGGTGGAAGCCAGCCGGCAGCGAGTTGTCGTCGTGGAACCCACTGGCAAAACCTACACGGTTCGAAGCGGCGATACGCTGAGTTCGATTTCCCGCAGAAGCGGGGTTTCGGTCGCCGAAATCGTCAGGCTCAACGGTCTCGCGAGTCCGAATCATCTTTCCGCTGGCCAGCAGCTGGTTTTGCCGCCCGGGGTCGATCTCGAAGTTGCTTCTCGCCTGTCGAATCTTCCGCGCTGAGTCGGCTAAAGCCCGGTCGGATGGTCGACGAATTCCCAAGCGACTCCGAACTTTTCCGCCAAATGGGCGCTGAGCGCTTTCACGCCGAAAGTCTCGGTCGCGTAGTGACCGCCGTAGATCAAATTTACCCCGAGCTCCTCGGCAAGAGTGTAAGTCCAGTGCTGACCTTCGCCCGTTATGAAAGTGTCGACGCCGCCAGCAGCTGCTGAAGCGATTTCGCTGCCCGCCCCACCTGTGCAAAGGCCAACGCGCTTCACAATTTCCGGACCGCCTGGGCAAAGATGAGCCGATGCGCCGACCGCGCTTGAAACCTTCGCTGTCAGGGCATCGCGCGTCTGATCGGTTTCGAAAAGCCGACCCATGTGAATTCCTTTCCAAGGCAGAATCGGCAGACTTTTGCCTTCAAATCCTAACGCCTTCGCCATGAGCGCGTTGTTGCCGAATTCGTCGTGGATATCGAGAGGTATGTGCGCGCTGTAAATCGCGAGCCCGCTTTCGATCGCGATTTGCAGCTTTCGAAACTGCCCGCCAACGAGCTTCTGCGCGCCTGACCAGAATAGGCCGTGATGAACCACGAGCAGATCGGCATCGAGCGCGATCGCTTGCTCGATCACGGGTAGGCAGGCATCGACTGCGGCGACAATTTTCGTCACCTGGCCGCTTTGGCTTTCTAACTGAAGACCGTTGAGCGCTGGCGGATAATCAGGAACCTCAGCCACCCTGAGGAGCGCGTTCGTGTGGTCGACGATCTGGGAGAGTTCGGCCATGACCTGGCTAACAGACTTTGCCGAGCAGAAACGTCAGCAGCTCTGAAATCGGCATCCGCTTCTGTTCCATGCTGTCGCGTTCGCGGAGCGTCACGGTGTCCTTCAGTTCGTCGCCATTTTCGCCGATGGTGTCGAAATCGATCGTGACACCGAAAGGCGTGCCGACCTCGTCCTGACGGCGGTAGCGGCGACCGATCGCGGCTGTTTCGTCGTAAAAAACGTTCATGTGCGGCTGGAGCAGCTGCTGGACTTCGCGAGCCTTCGCGACGAGCTCCGGCTTGTTCTTCAACAGCGGAAAAATGCCGCATTTGATGGGCGCAACTTTCGGATCGAAGCGCATCACGGTCCTGGTTTCTTCCTTGCCCTTGTCGTTCGTGATCGTCTCTTCGTCGTAGGCTTCGCAGATCAAAGCGAGGACCGTGCGATCGCAACCAGCGCTCGGTTCGACGACGTGAGGAATGAACTTTTCTTTCGTCGCCTCGTCGAAAAACTCTAACGAAGTTCCAGAGTGTTTCTGGTGCTTGCCGAGATCGTAGTCCGTTCGGTAGGCGACGCCTTCGAGCTCCTGAATGCCGAAAGGAAACTCGTATTCGATATCGTAAGTCTTGCTCGAATAGTGAGCCCTCTCGCCATCTGGAATGTCGACGACGTGAAGATGATCGCGCGGAATGCCGATCGATTCGTAGAAGCTAAGCCGTGTTTCGAGCCATTCGTCCGTCAGTCTCAAACCGTCTTCCGGCCGACAGAAGTATTCGACTTCCATCTGCTCAAATTCACGTGAGCGAAAGGTGAAATTCCGCGGATTGATCTCGTTTCGGAACGCCTTGCCGATCTGCGCGATGCCGAAGGGAAGTTTCACGCGGCTGGAATCGACAACGTTCTTGTACTGAACAAAAATGGACTGCGCCGTTTCGGGCCTGAGGTAGGCGACGGAATCGCCAGAGGCACCCATGTTCGTCTTGAACATCAGATTGAATTCGCGTGGCTCGGTCAGGTCGCATTCGGGACCCTCGCCAGGCTTGCAGCTCGGCTTTTTTACGCATTTCTCATCATCCAGGCTATCCGCACGGAATCGTGCTTTGCAGGTGCGGCAATCGGACATTGGATCGCTGAAGGTGCTGAGATGGCCAGAAGCCTCGAGAACCGCCTCCATCGTTAGGATCGATCCGTCCATGCCGAAGATGTCGTCGCGATTCTGGACGGTCGAACGCCACCAGAGATCCTTCAGATTTCGCTTCAGTTCGACGCCAAGCGGGCCGTAATCCCAGCAGCCGTTCAGGCCGCCGTAAATGTCTGCGGATTGGAAGACGAAGCCTTTGCGTTTGCAGAGGGCGACGATTTTTTCCATCGATTTGGCGGCGTTTTTGCTCGCGGGATCAGCCATGATTATACAGGTGAGGTAAGATTTCGGCTCCGGCCGAAAAGGGCGGCAAAGGAACATCTCCGGCCCCGTTGGCGCAAGGCGAAAAACCAGCAGCTGCTGGCTGAATTTCTTCCGTTGGCTTTATTGACAATTCTGCTAAGTTTTCCGTCCAACTTCTAGAATTATGGACAGCAATCTGAGCTACACGTGGGAATCAATGAAGGGTGGCGGCTACAAGAGCGAGCCCGTCATGAAACGGTATGGCTGGTGGATCTCGCTGGCGCTGCTGTTTTCCGCTTTGATCCACGTCGTCCTGTTTCTCGCTGCCGAGAAGATGCCGTCGATGTTTAAGTTTTTTCCGGGTAAGCAGGATATCGTTCAGCTCAATGCGGATCGAGACACGCTCGCGATCGATGAAGAGACTTTGCGCGAGCTCTGGGATGAGGAGCAGCCGGTGCCGGAGCCGATCAAAGAATCGCCGCGCGATCAGCTGCTGGCCGAAGAGCAGATTTTTGAGGAGGAGCCGGAAATTGAGCTGGCGACGATTAAGCTGACTCCCGAAGTTACCGAGATGCAGAATTATCTCGCTGGCGAGCGAGCCGTGGCCCCGAAAGCGGTCGATATTCCTGCGATTACGGACAAGATCGAAGTCGACTTTTCGACCGAGACGAACGCGAACGAAGTTAAACAGCAGCTGCTGGAGGCGAGCCGGGCTTCGGTTGATCAGCCGACGATCACGCTGAGCGAGTCCGACATCCCGCAGGGAATCGATACGGACGCTGTCGTGAAAGAGCTGACTTCAAAGCTGGGAGCCAGCGAGGGCAAGCGGATCACGGATCGTTTCACCCCGCTGGAAGATCTGCTTGGATCGGGCGGCCAGATGCCGGACAACCCGAAGTTCATGTTGCCCACGGACCTGCTTTTCGGATTGGCCGAGTGGGAGCTGAAAGAAGCTGCGCGGCTTAGCTTGATGAAGCTCGGCGTCGTGATTGTTCATTATCCGAAGGCTACGTTCAGGATCAAAGGCTTCACTGATTCGATCGGTTCGGACGCCTACAACTTGGAGTTAAGCCAGAAGCGGGCTGACTCGGTCAGAACCTGGGTGGTTGACTCGTTAGGACTCGACGGTTTCCGGATCGAAGCCGTTGGAGTTGGTCGGCGAGATTTTCTCGTCGAGCCAACTGGAGATCCGGAAGAAGAATCTCTGAATCGCCGCGTCGAAATCGAGATCATCAACAAGCCGGCGGCAGTTCCTCAGTCGTAACGAACTTTGCGAAGCTGGATCTGGCGGAGAAAGTGGAGACTGCTTGGAATCGCGGTCCTAACCGGATTCGTGGCGCTGAATTTCGTAGCCTGGCGACACGCCCGGGCGATGCTTCGATTTGATCCGGACGCCGGGGAGCGAACGGCATCCCCGGAGGACCTGAGCTTTGGCGAAAAGGCGGTCGTGCTGATCAACGGCGTGACGATTCCCAAACCTCGGGTGACTTCGACGCCGTTGGATTGGGGTTTGGAGTTCGAGTCGCTCGAATTTCAAAACGCTCGTGGCCAGCAGCTGCTGGCGTGGCGGATTCCGGCGAAGGAGCAGAACGGCGGTCCGATTGTGCTGCTGTTTCATGGTTATGCGGCTTGCAAAGAGGACCTTTTGCCGATGGCGATGGAGTTCCGCGAAGTGGGCTGTGAAACCGTGCTGCTGGACTTTTACGGATCGGGAGAATCGAGCGGGAGTTCGACCAGTTTCGGTTATTTCGAGGCGGAAGACATTGTGTCGCTGGTCGATCAGATCGAGTCCGGCGATCGGCGTTTGATCGGATACGGGATATCGATGGGGGGAGCCGCGATGATGCGAGCCTGCGCCGTTCTGGACGTCAACTTGGATGGCTTGATCGTCGAAAGCGTGTTTCCCAACTTTCGAGAAACCATCGGCCAACGTTTTAAGGCGATGGGCCTTCCGGCAACCCCGGCGGCCGATTTGCTCATGTTCTGGGGCTGCGTCGATCTGGGATTCAGCGGGCGAGAGCACAACCCGGCTGACTACGCGCGGAAGATTTCGGTGCCAACCCTTGTGCTAACCGGCGCGCACGATCAGCGAGTTCCGGAAACAAGCGTTCGTAAGATGGTATCTAATTTCGCAGGCGAAGCCTCGCTTCACGTCTTTGATGCAGGCCATCGGCCTTTTGTGAATACCCACCCGGAGACTTGGAAATCGCTGATTTCTGAGTTTCTCAACACCACCCCGGATCAATGAACGCCACCTGCCAAACAATGCCGGCCGCCTCGGCCCTTAAAAAAACCGTGAATAGCGGAAGAGCCAAGGCGTCGAACCCTGAGTGCGAACCTTCCGATGCTGAACTGGTTCTCCGTAGCCAGAACGGTGATACGGTAGCCTTTGATGAATTAGTAATCCGTTACCGCGGAAAAGTTTACGCTATGATCGTGAACATGATCCATAACGACGCCGATGCCTGGGACCTTGCTCAGGACGCTTTTGTCAAAGCTTGGAAGGCGCTCCCGCGTTTCGAAGCGCGCTCCAATTTCTACACTTGGCTCTACCGGATTTCTCACAACGTGACCTACGATTGGCTACGTAAAAAGAAGGTCCGCGGCGACGGAGCGGAATTCAACGACCAGATCCAGGCGTCAATCGAGCCTGGCGCTCACACTGCACCGAGACCGATCCTTCAACCGGACGAAAATGCTGAAAAGAGCGAACTCCGTCTCAAGATCGAAAAAGCAATCGCCAAACTTTCCCCTGATCATCGAACGGTGATCGTATTAAAGGAAGTCGATGGCATGAAATATCAGGAAATCGCTGACACAGTCGGCGTATCCATCGGCACTGTGATGTCCCGACTTTTCTACGCTCGTAAAAAACTCCAGGGTCTATTAAAAGACTCTGCTCCACAATCCAGACAATGAAAGAATCCGACCAGCATCGCGTCACGCGGTGGATCGATGGCGAACTCACCGATGACGAAGTTCGAGATCTGTTAGAACAGCATCCCGAACTGCTGGTCGAGAAAACTGAAGCCCTCCGACTCGGTGAGCAGCTTCGTCAGGAGCTGCCCGCCGAGGAGGAGATCCCGCACCCGGATTTCTTCAATCATCAGATCGAACAGGAGATCCAGGGCGACCATCCGGAGTCCATGCCAGCCCAGCTGTTCCCGGTTTTCCAACGAATGAAGTGGACTGCGTTTGCTGGAGCGATCGTCATGGTCGTGCTGCTCTGCGGAATGGGAATGGGCTGGTTCGGAGGCAAAGATGCCGCGATTCCCGGAGACCGGACTGAAATCGTCAGCGTCTACGCGCCGGATCCGAATCATGAAGCCACTGTCAGCTGGTCGAAAGACGCCGAAGCCACCGTGATGACGATTTCCGGACTCGAGCCGGTTTCCGGGACCACGCAGATCGCCGGATATTTCCCTGACAGTTCGACGCGAAATCCCGGCCTCGCTTCCACTACCTTTTTCGCCGAAAACGGAGAGCCCTTGCTGGTCCTGACCATCAGTTCTCTCGGTCTGCCCAGCATCCGACCCATCAATTTGTGAAAAGTCACTTTCTTCTCTTCGTTAGCCTTCTTATTTTTTCTGCTTCCGCCGTTGCCGAGGAAATTCCCAGCGACGCGATCGTTTGGGGTGGTCTCGTTCGCGGCTCCAACCAGCAGCTGCTGGCTGAACAGATTAAAGTCGATGACGATCTCGCGACCCGGCTGAAGAAGGCGTTTGCCTACTCAGATTTCGAACTCAAAGGCGAGCACACCCAACTTGTTTTCCGCGAATACGATTCCTGGGTCGTTCCCTCGAGCGAAATGTACCTGCGGATCGATTCCAAGGGACAGCTCGAAGACGGCAGCGGCATGAGCCTTCATCTTCAACTCTGGCGAGACACCGACGTCCTCGTCAAAACTGATGCGATTCTGAAATACGACAGCCCACTCTTCATCACCGGGCCGAAATGGGGATCGGATCAGCTGTTCTTCATTCTTGAATTGCGGGAAAAGCCGGAAAGCAGCGAAAAGTGAGCGACGGGCAGTGAATCTGTTTACCGTTCGCGGTTTTACTGTTTACTGAGCCCATGTCCGACGACGCCACCGACTATCTCGACCGCCTCTGTGACTTCGCCGTCAAACACAACGCGGAAGACCTCTTTTTCAAAGCTGGCGAATCTGCCCATCTCCGAATCGATGGAGAAATTCAATCCATCGACGAATACAAACTGACTAACGGCGACCTTGGCGAATTCTGGGAGCGGTGCGGGCAGGATCCGTCGACTGTTCAGGATCACGATATGAGCTGGGCGAGCAACGATGGACACCGTTTTCGGGTCAATCTCTTCAAGCAGCTTGGTCGCCTGGGGGCGGCGCTACGGCCGATTAAAACCGATATTCTTCCGCTCGAAAACACCGGTGCTCCGGCTGACCGGCTCAAAGATTGGTGCGCGCGGCCGAGCGGGATCGTGATCGTCACGGGCGGCACGGGATCCGGAAAATCCACGACCTTGGCTGCCTGTCTGGAGTGGATTAATCAAACTTTCCCGAAACACATCGTCTCAATCGAAGATCCGATCGAGTACCTCCTCAAATCGAACCGATGCGTCGTGACCCAGCGCGAAGTCGGTTCCGATACCCCGTCGTTTCTGACTGGCATGCGCTCGGCACTTCGCCAGAGCCCCGACGTGATTCTGATTGGCGAAATTCGCGATGTCGAGACCGCCCGGATTGCGCTTCAAGCCGCGGAAACTGGCCATCTCGTCCTAACGACTTTGCATTGCTCGGACGTGACCGAAACGGTCGAGCGTCTCGTCGCGCTTTTCCCGGCTGACGAACGCGAAGCCGCGATGATCGTTCTCAGCAAGCAGATCATCGGCTTTCTCTGTCAGCAGCTGCTGGCCAACGCGACTGGCGGGCTTCATCTCGTTTGCGAGCACCTCGAAAATAGCGGTGCGGTCAAAAAATGGCTCCGAGCCGGCGACACGACCAAAATTGCCGAGTTCATGGAGCGCGATACGGACGCTCAAAACTGGCTCTTCATCCAGTCGATCGTTTACGCTTTCCGCCAGGGCTTGCTAACGGAAGAAGTCGCCCGCGCCGCCTGCAAAGACCCGAATCAGTTCGACCGAATCAAGCTCGGCGTCACCGGCGGGGCGCGGTGAGTTCACTTGCCGATCGCGAAAAGATGCTTCTCTCCACGAAGATAAAGCACGCCGCCGGAAAGCGCGGGTGAGGCCATGATCGGCTCGCCGACTGAGTTTTTCGCGAGAAGACGAAACTCAGGCTCCGCAGCGACGACGAAAGTTATGCCGTCCTCGCTTGGAAAATAGAGTTTTCCATCCGCACCGACGGGGGAGGCGCTGAAGCCGTTTCCGTCATGCGGAAGGCGGAGGTAAAACCGCTCATCGCCGGTTTTGAGATCGTAACAGGCGAACGGGCCGTCGTTGCTCAGCACAAAAAGCAAGTCGTTGTAGACAATCGGAGTCGGCATGTAGGGGCCGCGGCGAGTTCGGCTCCAAGCGACGTTTTCGGTGCCGGTGATGTCGCCTTCGCCGCCTGGCCGGATTGCGAAAATCGGGCGCTCCGGGTGACGACCGCTGGTGACGATGATCAGGTCTTTGGAGAAAATCGGCGTCGGCGCGGTGATCTTTGAACTGCCGCCGAGTCGCCAGAGTTCGGTGCCGGTTTCCGGATCGTAGCCGCGGACGAAATTCGAGCCGTTGGTGATGATTTCAGGCCGCAGAACTCCGAATTGAAAAACCGTCGGCGTGCCCCAGGAGGGAAGTTCGTCGCGAGCCGTTACCCAGAGTGTTTTGCCGGTTTCGATGTCGGCGGCGAGGATGAACGAATCCTTCTGGGTGTCGATCTGGACGATCACTTTGCCGTCGAAAATGATCGGCGAGCTGGCCGTGCCCCATTCGTAGCTCGGCAAATCGTAAGCGCCGACGTCCATCCGGCCGAGGTCCTTTTTCCAGAGAAGCTTGCCGTCGAGATCGAATGCGAACAGCCCCTCGGAGCCGAAAAGAGCGACGACGCGCTTGCCGTCAGTCGCCGGAGTCGAATTGGCGTAGGTCGATTTGACGTGCCGTTTGTCCTTCGGCACGCCAGCAGCTGCTGTGGTGCTCCAGATCAAATTCCCGTCGTGCTTATTCAAGCAGAGCACGCGCCATTCGTGTTCGGAACGATCGGCTGAGGCATCTCCGGAGCCGTAGAGGCCGGGCTTGAAGCTCGCTGCCGAGTCGCTGCTGACCGCTGTGGTGAGAAAAATCTGGTCGCCCCAGATGATCGGGCTTGAGTGCGCGAGGCCCGGGATTTCCACCTTGAAAAGGATGCCTTCGCCCGTCGATGCGTCCCAGCGCTCCGGTAATTTCTGGCCGTCCGCAACTCCCGATGCCGAGGGCCCGCGAAACGACGGCCAAGCTCCGTCGTCAGCCGCAATCGCGATTCCGGTCAGCCCGATTAGAGCGATTGAAGTGCAAATTCGGCGCATCTGAAATTCCCAAGAAAATTACCGTCCGTCGCCGCCGCCCTTTCCTTCTTTGCCGCCTCTTCCGGCACCTTCGCCACCAGCCGCTCGCTCAGCTTCACGAGCCGCGCGTCGCGCCTGCATTTCTTCGACTGAAACCCCGCCGTCGCCGTTTGCGTCCGCAGCTGACATCCGTTCCCAGATGAATTCGGGAGCCTCGTCAGCGGAAATCAGGCCATCGCCGTTCTGGTCCATCTGCGCAAACATCGCCGCCGGATCAGGTCGTCCTTTCCCGCCAAAACCACCCTTGCCCTTGCCGTCGCCGCCCCTGCCTTTTCCATCGCCGCCTTTTCCGCCCTCTCCGCCATCGCCACGAGGCGGACGGAGATTCGCAAATTCTTCCCGAGTGACTCGCGAGTCCCCGTCTTCATCCGCGCGTTCGATGAATCGCCAGGTTTGTTCGCTGACTTCAAAATCGCTGATCGCGTCGTCAACATCGGCGTCGTACTCGGCGATCAACTGATCCGCGAGCCCGCCGCCACCTTTGCTTTTCCCTTTGTCGCCTTTCGGTTGTTCGGGAGGCGCTTCCGCGGATTTTGGCTCTGAAACGGGTTCGTCATCCGAGCAGCTGCTGAGCGCAAAAGCCAGTGGGATGATGAGGAGGATTGGCCAAAGGAGACGCGTCTTCATTTTTCGATAGTTTGAACGGTTACGAGATCGGAGTCGATCCCGAAGTTCAACTCCGGAAAATCAGGACGGTCTCGGTTGCCGTTACAGCGCCTCTTTTGTGCTCGGGATCCGCCCGGCAATCCGCTCGTCCACCCGCATCGCCTGATCTGCCGCGCGCGCGACGCCTTTGAAAAGCGCTTCCGCCATGTGATGGCCATCTCGTCCATAAAGAAGAGTGGCGTGCAAATTCATCGTTGCGTTGAAGGCGAAAGCGCGGAAAAACTCCTCGACCAACGAGAATGGAAAATTGCCGCCGATCGGATCGATCCGCTCCGGCGCTTCGAACACGAGGTAGGGCCGTCCACTGAAATCCAAGGCGATCCGCGCAAGAGTTTCGTCCATCGGCAGGAGGCTCGATCCGTAGCGGACGATTCCTTTTTTATCGCCTAACGCTTTGCGAAGGCACTGACCGAGGACGATGCCGACGTCTTCGACAGTGTGGTGAAAATCGACCTCCAGATCGCCTTTCGCGACGACCTTCAGATTCGTCACGCTGTGTTTGGCGAACAGCGTGAGCATGTGATCGAAAAATCCGATCCCGGTGTCGATCTCCGAATCGCCGACGCCATCTAGATCAAGTTCGATCCGGATGTCGGTTTCGGCGGTTTTGCGATCAATTTTCGCCGTGCGCGAGGTGCTTCCCATGGCCGTAGGCAGTTTAGTCCTTGTCGCCTCGGTTCTTGAGATACAGGAAACCGGTAAACGCCGCCATCACCGCCCCGATGGCGATCCCGATATACATGATGATCGTCGTGATACTGGTTTTCGGCTTCCAATCGGAATAATCCTTTTTCTCAGCCGGGGCACGGGTCTTTTTGGTAGATTTCTTGGAAGTCTTCTTCTTTGAATCCGCCTCCGGAGTGTTTTCAACTTTCGGCCTCATCCTTTCGAGCGCTGCGAGCGGATCATCCTCAGCTCCTGCTTTACCAGCCTTGTCGGCATTAGCTCCTGCTGCTGGAGCTGTTCCCGGCTCTGGGATGTCTGGGCTGGCCGCCGCATTGCGCTCTGCGAGCAGCACTAACGCTTCAGCGCGCTCGATCCCGGCTTCCAGTTTCTCTTGAATCGCTGTCGTGTATTCGTCCTTCGATTTACCGCGACCCACTTTAATTTTAAGCAGTTCCTTGAGCTTTTCCTCGGCGACTTTCAGCGTCTCCAACTCGGCGGAGGCAAGCAGCGTCTCAATCTCGTAAAGGCCATTCGCACGCTTCTGCAGCGCCACCCGATCAAGCTCGCGCAGCCGTTCCATTTCGGATCGGACAATCTTCACGCCTTCCTGGAGACTGGCGATGTCGAATTGGTTGATCGGCAGCCAGCGATCTCCACGCTTTTTGGCTGCTTCTCTCGCTTGATCGAATTGCTTTTTCTGCAGGGTCTGATTCCGCTGGTAATTGATGAGCTCCTGGCCAGAAAGAGTCGCTTCGCCCTTTTTCCGCTGGGCATCGAGGTAAGCGAAATTCTTGATGTCGCGTTGTAGCTGATTTCCATAGATTGGAAGAACCTGTAAAGCGGTCACGATCGAATCTGGATAGATCGTCGCGCCGCGGTAACGATTCTCAATCTGGTCGAATGTCCGCAGTGCCGTGAGGAATCCGCTTCCGCCCTGCTGAGCTTGTTTCAGCATATGATAATAGGCAATTCGAGCATCCGTGTTACCTCGATGAGCATTTCGCTCTTCCTTGGTGATCCACTCGCCTTGGATTTTGATAAATCCGCCTTCGACCTTGGCTAGTTCGTCGTTCAGTTCGTCCTTGATCTTGGTAACCGCCTCGACATGGGGGCTTTCGGAAAAATCCGTAAGGAAACGCGTCGGTTCCAACAGCAAAGTCCGGTAGTCCGCCGCAGCAACCAGAGATTTTGTCGGCAGCAGCTGCTGGATCAGTTCGAATTTCAAATCCGCTTCGTCCGGGCGTTCAATCGACTCCACCTCTCCCTTCGGAATCCGCTTTTTGTCTCGAATCGTGCTCCCCTCCGCATCCTCCGGAAGAAAGATCGTTCCCTTGGGCTCGGACGTCGCGATGATGTCGATCACGACAAAATCCCCTTTGTCATCGACGACCGTTCCCTCGATAACCGTGCCATCGGTCAGGGTGACGACGTCAGCTTGAAGGGTGGTGATGGCGAAGAGCGCCGTAAAAAGTGTGATAAGTCGAAATCGAATCTGAGAAGTCTTCATAATCGGGATGGAGTCGAATTGAACCCCCAAATTAAACCGGATTCGCCAGAGCGCGCCAGTTTCTTTTCGAGATTGTTGAAAGAAACCGCGGAAAAACGCTATTTCGCCTCAGCGTAAGTCCGGCCGAGGTAGCCGACGATCGCTTTGCGGACCTCCGTAATGTCGATCTCGCCGTCGGTGTGGCGGTAGACGATTTCGCCGCCGGGCGCGATCAGAATCGTGTAGGGAATCGGGCCCTTCCACTCCGGATCCAGCGCTTCCGCGAGTTTCTCCGTATCGAGCGTGTTTAAATAATTGTTCGTCGTTCGGCCCTCTTTTTCGACCGAAGCCGCCGTCCGCTTCGGCATCGCTGCGTGCTCTTCCTCAAGGAATTCCTGCACCATCGCGCCTTCGGTCGGCCGATTCATGCTGATCGAAACGAAGTCAAAGCCGCGGCTCTCGAACTGCCGCCCCAACAAGACCAAATCGGCGAATTCCTCAATGCACGGCCCGCACCACGAGGCCCACAGATTCACCATCCGAAGCTTGCTCGACTCATTCCGCGCCAGGAGTTTCGCCGTCTCAAAATCCAACTCCTCGAACGTCACCGGGAGCTTCTTCCATTCCGCTTCCTTCTCGGCGAGCGTGTCCTTTTTGGAGAGCCACTTGGTCGAGCAACCGAACGCCCGAGTCGTTTCAACCGGGACCGCCTCGCCCGCCAGAAGCGCCTCGATCGCGTTGCGCGCATCGTGCTGAGCCGCCGCTGCCAGGGACCTCGAATCGTCGATCCTGCCCTGATACCGAAGCTTGCGTTCCTTGTCGAAAACGAAAATGTGAGGCGTCGCCAGCGCTCCAAAAGCGTTCGCCGCATCCTGAGTGTCGCCGTCGTAAAGATACGGAAAATTGAATCCCTGATCCTTCGCGTGAAGTTTCATCTCCTCGAGCGTGTCTCCGTAAACCGCATAACCAAGTTCATCGATTCTAACCGATTTCGGATCGTTCGGCGAAATCGCGACCAGCTGAAAACTCTTCTCCTTCAGGTCCCCGACTATTTTTTTGACTCGCCCTTCAGCCGCCTGCGCCGTCGGACAATGATTACAGGTAAAGAGAATCGCCAGCACATCCGCGTCCGCGTATTCGGCCAACGTGTGGGGCTTTCCGTCGACGCCAGGGAGGTTGAAATCCGGAGCAGCTGCTCCGATCTCCAGCGGCTCGACAGTATTCGGCGCGGCTGATGCAAAAGTTGCAATTCCGATGAAAACAGAGAGGAATCCGATGGGCTTCATGATAGGGTCAATCAATGAAGACGACTCTTGAAGATTTGCAAAGCCGGCTGGAGACAAACGGGGACCTGGCCGTCCAGGATCGCGCGGCGCTACTCGAATTGGTCGAGGAGCTAAAGCAGGAAAGCGAAGACTGGAGCCAGCACGACGAATCCGAGGAAATTCGAGCCGCTCTGGCGGAAGCCGCCGCTCCTGGCGATTCGTCTAGCACGGTCGAGGACCGCCTGCTGCGTCTCGAAGCCGAACATCCCGCAGCGTCGACTTTAATCGGGCGACTGGCCGACATGCTCTCTCGAATGGGGGTTTAACCCATTTTATTTTCCAGCGCATGGCGCAGGGCTGTTGCAATGAAATCGTTGGCCCGATTTGAGGCGGCCGAGTTCCCAGGTCAGATTTTTTCGAGCCTGTGATTCGTAGCGATCGCGGAACCATTCGTCTGGAAAAACCTCGGGGCGATCTAGAAAACTGCTCAGCACCGAGGCTCTTCCTTTATTATATTCGTTTTCCGCTACCCAGCTATATTCTCGCCGAATCGCTTTCGCGTAATCGGCGTAGCGCTCGGAAGATTTGCCCAGCGTGCTCAGATCGAGGCTGATGATCTGCTTCTCGTCTTTGCTTGAGATTTCGATGTCGTGGCGCGTCGCCAGAATCAATCTTTCGACATCGTTTCTGATCGTTTTCGCGAAGCCGAGTTCTACGAGATCCCGCTTCGCCCAAGCCGCACTCTGCGCTTCGTTGTCTTTCGCGTGCGAGTCGTAAACCACGTCGTGATACCAGATCGCAATCTCGACCGCCTCGCCAGCAGCTGCTGGAGCCGAATCCAACTCGTTCAGCAAATCCGTGATGTGCGTCAAATTGTGATAAGCCCGGCTCTCCTCGCCGTACGCCGCCTCCAGCCGATCGAATGCTTCGTCCGCAGCTGCTGAGTTGCCCATTAAAGCTCGCCAGCGCACCTTCATCCGCCCCGCGAAAGCATCGCCTCGAAAACCGGTTTCGGCACGTACTGCCGGACGTGTTCCTGCCAGCCTTCCGGACCCACGAGCCCGCGCACCATGCTGGAGCTGACCTCCGCAATGTGCCTCGGCGGCATCAGAAAGACTGTCGTGATTTCCGGTCGAATATCTTCGTTAATCTGGCGCATCACCCGCTCATATTCGTAGTCGCCTGGAGAGCGGATTCCACGGACCACGTACTGCGCTCCGATCTCCGCAGCGTAGTCGACAAGGTAGCGATTCTCGAAATTTGAGACCTCAACCGCGCTGGCATCGTCTAGCGATGCTTCGATCAACTCGAGCCGATTTTCGCGCGAAAACGTGTAGGTTTTATCCGGGTTGTCGCCGATCGCCACGGTCAGCTTATCAAAAAGGCCACACGCTTCCTGGATGATCCAGAGGTGACCATTCGTGATCGGATCGAAGCTTCCTGCGTAGACGGCGTGTTTCACTTTTTCGAGTTTTCTCAGTTCAAATTGCGCAGTGGCTGGCCTGCATCCGATTTTTCGATGAACGCGATCGTGTCCAGCAGCTGCTGGTGGCGCTTGTGAGATTTTGATTTCGGATGGGCCGCTTCTTCGGCCATGGCGCGGAGTTTTGGCAATTCCGAATTCGCTGCGGCGCCGTAAATCTTCAGGGCGCGCAGACCTTGATCGAGGCGTCGATCCGAACCCCAGCGCTCGGGCTCCGCCAGCTCCAGGCAGAGCGGAAGGCCCTCGGCAATCCGGTTTTTCGCGAGGACTTCGAGTCCAGCCATTCGGATTCCATCCGAAAACATCACGCCGCTAGGCGACTGCTCGACGACGGCTTCGAGGACCGACGGAAGCAACGGCTCAATCTCGTCAGGGCTGAGTTGTTGATAAATCGTCCGCATCGATCCGCGAGCGCGACCGTCTTCATTCCGCAGAACGGCTTCGGTCGCTTGGCGAAGGAGATCGCGGTCGATGTTTTCGATGTTTTTGCCTAACAAACCGCGACCTGAGTCGAACAACGCAAATGCGAGGAAGCGCTGGATGTGACCTCGAGGGTCCTGCTCATTCGGCGGCTGAGCAACGAGCTTGAGCAGCTCTGGAATCGCAACTCGAGCCGGCTCGCCGATTCCTGCGAGTGCCTCCGCGGCCTGCGCGCGAAGCCAGAGTTCGTCGTGGCTGAGGAGCGCGGTCAACGCAGGAACGCCGGACGCGCCGCGCGGTCCAAGTTGTTCGAACGCCGCACAGGCACCGAACTGGATATTGAGATCATCGCTGCCCAACATTTCAATCAGCTGCGGCACGAAATCGCCTTCCTTCTTCGCTAAGGCGAGAGCCGCGCGCTCCCGAATCACCGGCGACCAGCTCGTGAGGTCGTCGATCAGATCCTCAATCGAACGCGCATCGTAAACCAGAGAAGCGTCCGACGCGGGCGTCCAACCGCGCCCGGCCTCGATCAACTCGGCTGCTTGTTCGCTCGTCAGCTCTGGGGCTGAACTTGGCTTAGCTCCTGTGAAGCGCGTTTTTTTGAGCGCGACTGCGTAGCCCAAAAGGTAGGGGCCGGTGCAGTCCCAGCCACGATAACTGTGCTCGCCGCCCATCGCAGCCGGCTTACCAAGGAAGTCAAACGAGTAGTCCTGCTTGCGCGCGAGATCGAGCATCCAGGCGGATTCGCGAATCCACGCGCCTGTCGCCTCGGGACCTGACCGCGAGACTCCTGGCAGCGCCCAGAGCATGTTGAAATAATTCCCGGTGTGTCCGGATTCGCGCTCCGTTCCGAAAGACGAAACGCCCATTCGGCTGAAAAATTCCGCGCCTTGAGCTTCGCTGATCAAATCGAAAAGCACAGCAGCTGCTGAGGCCTTCCCGTTGTCGTCGTGCATCTTCAACCACGGGTGATGATCGCCGTAAGGGATCGCGCCCTTGCCGATGTAGAAGGCGAGAAACTTCTGACTTTTCTCGATCGCCGCGTAGACATCGGGATCGGAAACGCCGGCCTCACGGGCCAGAATCATCGAAGTCGTCAGGCTCAAGCCGACCTGATTCATCGCGCCGTAACCGCGGAGAATTCCGTTGTGCTCGTAGGCGAAGCGGTGGCCCCAGGTTCCGACGTGGCTTTGGCCGCCAGCGATCGCTTTGCTTAGTTTTTCGAGATTCGGGCGGGCGGATTCATCGCCGGTTGCCAATAAATATTCCGCCAGAAACAGATTCACCCAGCCGGTCGGCCAGGAATGAAGACCGTCATCGATTTCATAAGTCTTAGCCCAATCGGCCTCTTCCTTGATGAGCGCTGCGTAGGTTTTGTCCCCGCTTGCAAGCAGAGCGAGCGCGTTGAGCGAGCGTTGAATCGGGTTTCCGCGTTTGTCCGGATTTTTGCGCATCCTTTCGGCGAGCGCCGCGCATCCGCGTTCGAAAATCCGCGTCGACTTTTCGCAATTGAACGGCGCTGTCGGCGAATATTCGCCAAGCGGCTCGAGCTGGATTTTGACGGTTTTGCGCGCGCCATCGCGGAAGCGAATCAGGCTAAGCGCGCCGTTTGCCGCTTCAGCCGAGGTGATCGCCTTGGCAAACGAGATTCGAGCATCAGAACCGAACTCAGTGCCGCCGATCCCGAGGATGACGTCGTCTTTAGTGAGCTTTCCTGCGGCTGGCGAATCCGGCTCGACTGCGGTGATCAAAATCTGGCGTGAATCGGTCGATTCTCCGCGCCAGGCGTAAACCCAGCCGCGAGCGCCGGTCGGGCCGAGGTTCCAGTCGTGAGCGGCTTTTTCCGGCAGCTGCTGGCTGACCGTGAAGTCAGGAATCGGAGGTTTGTCGGCAGCCTGGGCCGACACGACCACGAGGCCGAGAATGATAAAATAGTTCGAAAATTTCATTTTGTTTTTCCAGCTGCCCAAACGATTCCGCGAGCGAGAAGATCCTGAAAGACCGGATCGCGAAACGTGTCATCCGAGTGGCCGTAAGTCGTTCCGAAAACTCGCGTGCCTTCGAAATCGTTCACCCAGACAACGGGCTGAGCTTTGCCGGTTTTTTCGCTGACCGAAGTCGCGAGCGCGGTGGCACTTTCCCAAAGTTTTTCGATAACGTAGAGTTCGTCTTTCGGCGTTGTCCAATCGGTTGGGAAGCCCTTCATGATCGGATGATCGGTCGCGATGATCTTCACCGGATACTCGCTTTGATGCTCGTGATGCTTGCTGGTTACGCCGAGCAATTTCCGCCAATCGTCGATCTCGGCAGCACGATAAGTGTGCATCGCGCAGTGGATCACGACTGCGGGTACGCCGGCTTTGTGGGCCTCCGTGATTCGCCGGATGTACTCCGGATCGGTCGTGTTGGCGAAGCACTCGTTGTGAATCACAACGTCGTAGTTTTTGGCCCAGTCAGGGTCATCGTAGAACTTGATCTTCGCTTCTGTCCCGTTTCCTCCTTCGTTGATCACGGCCCACTCGATATCGGCCTTTTTCTGGGTCGCGGCGAGGAGCGTCGTCGCTTGGAAAACGTAATTGTGGCAGCAGCCGCCCGTGATCAGGAGAGCTTTGATCGGCTCGCCGGTGTAGAGCTTTTTTTCGTCTTCAGCGGACGATCGCGCGGTGAAAATCAGGCCAGCAGCTGCTACGGCGAGGGTAACGAAGATTTTGCGAATCATGGCGGATCTTCGACGCTCCGATCAGAGCCGTCAATCGTCGTTGGTCAGCCGAATTTGAATTTCGGACGGCGGACTTCGGTCGCTGCGGGCTGCGGCTCGTTTTGAATCGCCCGAAGCCTCACGCTGATGTCGAGCGCAGTCTGGAAACGAGCTTCGCGGTCCGGTTCCAACGCGCCTGCGATGATGCGATCGAATCGCGGATCGACACCCGCGATTTCCGAAGCTGGAGGGCCGTCGATCGTCGGGATTTGTCCGGTCAGCATCTCAAAAAGGACGACGCCGAGGCTGTAAATGTCGGTCCGGTAGTCGATCGAAGCGGCGGGGTCGCGCATCTCGGGTGACGCGTAATTCAGGGTGGTCGCGGAGATGCTGTTCGACATCGAATCGGAGATTTCCGGCCGCTGCCCCTGGACCCGCGAAAGGCCGAAATTGGCGACTTTGACTGAGCCTTCGTTGCTGATGAGGATGTTCGTTGGGCGGATATCGCAATGGACGACTCCCTGGAGGTGGGCGTGCTGCAGGGCCTCGCAAATCTGCGGCGTCCAGCCGAAAATGTGGTCCAGCGTGAGCTGCTGGAGGTTCACGACTCGGCGAAGAATCGAGCCCTCGACGTACTCCATCACAAAGTAGTTCAAACCGCCCTCGGTCTTGCCAAAATCGTGGACTTTAATGATATTCGGATGGTTGAGCGAAGCCATGGTGTGCGCCTCGTGCGTAAAGGCAGCCGCATAGCTTTCGCCCTCAGTTCCAGCGATCGGCGGCAAGAGTTTGAGGCAGATATCGCGCTCAAGTTTCGGCTGACGACCACGGTAAAGCGCTCCTGTGAAATCAGAAGAAAACAGCACGCTCAACTCGTATTCGGGAACCTGCTGGTTCAAATCCTCGATCGAAAGAGCCTCGAAATGGGTAGCCCGGGTCGTTCCGTCGTCCCGCTCAACCCAGAGGGGAACGGTTTTAGCCGCTGGAATCGCGGGTGCTGCTGCTGCTTCGTTTTCTTCGCTCACGGTGATCTCTAACGGATGTACAACACAAGGCATCGGCGGGATTCAAGGAAAATACAAAAAATACGAATTCGAAGGTTTCAGAATTAATACAGACAAGTCTGTATGTTTCAAGAAGATGCTTCGTCGAAGTTTCCAGAAACATAAATCACTCAAATGATCACGAATCCAGAATCCAGCAAATCCCGTCTCCATCGGGCGATCGAATCCAGCCACGGCCAACTCCGCAACTTGAGAGAGCGGCTCGAAACCTCCTCGCCGAACGGCAATTCTGACATCGCACTCGCTGGTCGCTTGAAGTCGATTGAAAACGCAGTTTCACGCGAAGACGATCCAGCAGCTGCTGCGAGAAAGTCCGTCTCTTGGGCGATCGATATCATCGACGTGCTGGCAAATCACCGCGAGAATCTTTCGCGCCCTGCGTATCTCGCGGCGAGTCGGCTTTCCGCGGCTTTGCTGATGATTTCACAGCTCGACTCGGCCGGTTTCGATTCGATGATTCTCGATGCGTTCGACGAAGCGCTTCACCAGGTCGCCGCGCAGTGCCTCATCCTCGAATTGAGCCATGTCGCCGATAATCCGGTGTCCGAAACCATTCTCGCACACGCCTGATGAGCAATTTCACGACCTACGCTTACAATCCGTCCGTCAAAATGGCTCAGGAGCGCTACGGCGCTCGAAAAAATGGAGCGCGAATGGAGCAGTCAGGAGACCGGTTTATCCTGACCGAGACCGAAAATGCGTTCATCGCATCGCGCGACAGTTTTTACATCGCATCGGCTGGCGAAAATGGTTGGCCCTACGTTCAGCATCGCGGCGGGCCGCCTGGATTTTTGCGAGTGCTAGACGATCGCACATTGGCGTTTGCTGATTTTCGAGGTAACCGGCAATACATAACGACCGGCAACGTGGATGGGTCCGAAAAGGCGTCGCTGTTTCTCATGGATTATCCTTCGCAACAGCGACTGAAAATCTGGGCGGAAGCGAAAGTCGTGGATCGCGACGAAAATCCAGAACTGATCGAACAGCTCAATCCCGATGGCTACGGAGCGAAGGCCGAGCGCGCTTTCGTCCTCACCGTGAAGGCCTACGACTGGAACTGTCCGCAGCACATCACGCCGCGATTCACTGCCGCCGAAATTGAAGCCGGTCTGGCCGGTCCGGAAGCTCAGAATTTGTTCGCCTGAATGAAATCGCTGTCGCCCTTGAGGAAGTTGATCAGGTTGTGCGTCGCCCGCATCGCCTGGCGCTCGACACTCTCGTAAGTCCGCGAAGCGATGTGCGAGGTCACGATGCAATTCGGTGCTTTCAGCAGAACGTGATCGGCAGCTGGCGGCTCGGTATCGAGCACATCCGCGCCGTAGCCAGCGACTCTTCCGCTCTCCAACGCTGCCGCGATGTCCGGGCCATCGACCAATTCGCCTCGAGCGCAGTTGAGGACGATCACGTCTTTGCGCATTTCGGCGATTTTCGCCTTGTTGATCATCCCGTGAGTCTTCTCATCGAGGAAACAGTGAAGCGAGACGACATCGGCGTTATGCAAAACTTCGTCCATCGAATCGCATTTTTTCACGTCGTGTTCGGCAGCGAAAGCGTCGTCAAAATACGGGTCGAAAGCGATCACCGACATCCCGAACGCCTTCGCCCGAGTCGCGACTTCTTTTCCAATTCGCCCTAAGCCCAGAATCCCCATGGTTTTGCCCATGATTTCATGGCCGACTGGCTTTCTCCAACCCGCTTGCCACTTGCCTTCGCGGACGTCGAACGCGTTGAAGTGCATCTTCTTCGAAAGCCCTAACAAGAGCCCAAAAGTGTGCTCAGCGACGGTCGTGTGGTTCACGCCGGGCGTGAAAAGAACCGGCAGCTGCTGGCTCGTCGCGTAGGTGACGTCGATCTTGTCTAACCCGATCCCGTATTTCGAAATCACCTTCAAACGCGGCGCGGATTTTACGATCACCGCTTGGGTGATCGCGTCGTCGCCGCAGAGAAACCCGTCGAATTCGCCTGCGAGCTCGAGCATCCGCTCTTCAGAAAGCGGCCCTCGATCGAGAGCGACTTCGAATCCGGAACTGGCCAGAAGATCGTGGTGAGGTCCCGGCGTGTCCTGATAGGAAGTGGTGGTGAGTAGGATTCGAGTTGTCATGAGCGCGGAGCGGACTTAGCGCTGCGAAATCTGCATTTCAACCGCCGAATGAACGAAGAAGACCAAACAGAGATGAATCTCGGCTCGCAGCCGCTCGACGCGCTGCTCAAAGAGCTGGGTCTGGACAATCACAAAATTGTCGACGCTTCAACCGAGCAGATCAGCCACAAGATGGTTGCCAAAGGTCGGAAAGGACGCCGGTTAACGAAAAACCTTCAGCGGAAACTTTTGCGCGCGGTGAACTCAGCAGCTGCTGACGATCGGACCTTCGAAATGGGCGATCTTTTCAATTACCGAGGAAAGTGATCGACTACCTTGTCGTTGGCCAGGGGCTGGCAGGAACGGTTTTCGCCTGGCAGGCGATCAAGCGCGGGAAACGGGTGCTCGTCGTCGATCGGGAAGACGAAATTACCTCGTCAAAAGTTGCGGCGGGCATCATCAATCCGATCACGGGCAAGCGGCCGAAGTTGTCCTGGCGGTTTGAGGAACTCTGGCCGGTTGCGAGCGAATTTTACCGAAATTGCGAAGCCGGAAGTTGGCATGAGCGACCGATCATTCGATTATTTCGAGATGAAGCCGAAGCGGAGGCCTGGCCTGGTTCGTTGCCGACTGATTTCGATCAAATGAAGTTCGATTGCCGCTTCGGTGGGTTTGAAAATGCGCGGAGTGGACGGCTCGACGTCGCAGAATTTCTTCGGCGGTCGCGAGAGATTTTCAGCAGCGAAGGTTTTTATCGACAAGGCGAGTTTGAGGATTTCAAGGACGCTGAGGCGAGGTTTTTCGTGTTCTGTCAGGGTTTTGAAGGAAGCCGAAACCCGCTGTTTGAAAACGTCCCGCTGCGATCTGGAAAGGGCGAGATTCTCGAACTCCGAATCCCGGATTTTGATGAGCAACGAATCGTGAATCGCGGAAAATGGCTGCTGCCGCTCGGCGACGAGAAATTTCGCGCGGGCTCGACGTTTGCCTGGGACGATCTGACCTGCGAACCGACAACGGCGGGTCGCGCGGAGATCGAAATCGGCCTGCGCGAAATGTTGAAGGTCGACTACGAAATCACCCGCGCGGAGTCTGCGATTCGGCCGATGGGTTTTCACGGAAAACCGCGGCTCGGGCACCATCCGGAAAATCCCAAGATGGCTTATTTTAACGGCCTGGGCTCAAAGGGCGTCCTGCTTGCACCTTACTTCGCCCAGCAGCTGCTGGAGCACCTCGAAGATGAAAAACCGCTCGACGCCGAAGTCGACATCGCTCAATTCTGGAAGTGAAATTTCCCTACGCAACTGAGCAGGCTCAGGCTTGGATTCGCGAGCACGTCCAGCCGGGCGACACCGTGATCGATGCGACGGCGGGCAACGGGCACGACACCGAGTTTCTGGCTCGGTTAGTCGGTGCGGACGGCCGCGTGCTCGCTTTCGATATCCAGAGCGAAGCGCTCGAATCTACTCGAACTCGGCTCGAGTCCGAAGGCCTTGAAGAACGCGTAACTCTGATTCTAGCCGGTCACGAAACGATGGCCGAACACGCAAGTCAGGCGAGCACGGTGATGTTCAATCTCGGCTACCTGCCTGGAAGCGATCGAGCCCGAATCACCAAGGCCAAGACGACCCTGACAGCGATCGAATCCGCTCAGCAGCTGCTGGAACCCGGCGGTCTGATCACGATCGTCGCCTACCCGACTCATGAAGGTGGTCAGGCCGAAACCGAGGCGGTTCTGGCGCACTGTCAGGGTCTCGGCGCAGATTTTCGCGCAATCCGCTACGATCCGCTCAACCCGAAAGGAACGGCGGTGACGCTTTTTGCGATTTGTCGACCCGGCGGCTCTGGTCCAGAGTGAGCGCATGGACGAGACGTTTGAGGACAAAATTCAGGACGCGATCGCGAATCCGAAAAACATGGGCGAGATGACCGATGCCGATTCCGTCGGAACGGTCGGGAGTCCCGATTGCGGCGACATGCTGCGAATGTGGCTGAAATTTGGCGAAAAGGACGGGAAGAAGGTCATCGATCGCGCGTCGTTCCAGAGTTTCGGTTGTCAGACAGCGATCGCGGTGGCGAGCATGGCGACTGAGATGCTCGCGGGCAAAACGGTTGCCGAAGCGCAGGATCTTTCCGCTTCCGAATTGAGTAAGCCGCTCGGTCCGCTTCCGCCGATGAAAATTCACTGTGGCCAGATGGTTGAAGGCGCGTTGCGCGAGGCGCTTGAGGCTGAGGGCTCGGAGAAGGCCGCCCGGCCAGCAGCTGCTGCGGCACCTCCAACCGGTCCGACGTTAGCGCAGAGTTTCGGAGCGTCTGCGGGAGCCGGGAAGAAGATCAAGATCGTCAAACTTGAGCCGAATTCGTGAGCGGAAAGGTTTGCTGACTGGGCGCGTCTGCGTTTGTTAGCAGACTACCATGCACGAATCCATTTTCCTCAAGCGCGCCGTAACCGCGATCCAGATTCCAAGCGGCGACGAAATCGAATTGCCGCTCGGAACCGAGGCGAAGATCACACAATCGCTGGGCGGAACTTACACGATCGTTACCGATCACGGACTGGCGCGGGTGCGAACGGCGGACGCGGATGCGCTCGGGCTTGACGAGGAATCGAAGAAGGAAAGCGCGGTCGAAAAAATCACGCCTGAGGGCGATGTGGAGACTGCGATCTGGGAGCAGCTCAAGTCGGTTTACGATCCGGAAATCCCGGTCGATATCGTCAATCTCGGCCTTGTTTACGATTGCGGAATCCAGGACGTCGAAGGAAAGAAATTCGTGACCGTGAAAATGACGCTGACGGCGCCTGGCTGCGGAATGGGCCCGACGATCGCGGCGGATGCACGGAGCAAGATCCTTGGGATTGAAGGAATTCACGAAGCGACCGTCGATCTTGTCTGGGATCCGGCGTGGAACCAGGACATGATTTCCGAAGAGGGGAGAATGAAGCTGGGGATGGTCTGAGACCGAGTTTCAATTTTCCAACATCATGAAATCCAGATTTTTCCCGATCCTCGCGGCCTTGGCGCTCCCAGCAGCTGCTGGCGCTGACGAAGTTTCGTTCAAGACGGTCTCGCCGATCTTCAAGGCGAAATGCACGGCCTGTCACGGCCTGATCCCACAGGGCAAGCTCAAGCTGAACTCGCTGAAAAACGTCCTCAAAGGCGGGCAGAACGGCAAGGCGGTGATCCCGGGCGACGCCGATGGCAGTTTGATGGTGAAGCAGTTTTTCCTGCCGCTCGAGGCGAAAACTCACATGCCGCCGATGGGCGCGAAGCAGCTGACGGCTGCCGAGATCGCAACGATCAAAGCGTGGATCGATGCAGGTGCCAAGTAGGGTAAAGTCGTGAAATTTCTCACGATAATTCGACATGCGAATTCCGATTGGGGTGCCTTCGGAGAAGATTTTCGACGTACCTTGGCTGAGAGCGGTCGCCAAACCGCTCCGGTGATGGGAAGGCGTTTGCTGAACGAATTGATCGAGCCGGGAACGATTCCGAAGCCTGACACGATCATTTCCAGTTCGGCGGTCCGCGCGATCACGACGGCGAAACTCGTGGCTGAAGAGCTCGGCTTTCCAGCTAACGAAATCGTCGAAGAAGAAGGAATCTACGAGGCGAGCCTCATGCGGCTCCTGAAAATTGTCCGTGGAATTGATGATCGATTCGATCACGCGATTCTGTTCGGCCACAATCCGGGATTCGAAAGCTTGGCTCATTCGCTCGCCTCGAATTTTTCGGGTGATTCGGACGGCAAATTCCCAACCTGCGGCGTCGCCGTCTTCAAGATTGACGCCGATTCCTGGGATTGGACTGACGAGGTGGAGTGCGAGTCGGTCGATTTTCTCTACCCGCGACAGGCAACCTAGAATACGGCTTTCGATTCTCGACTTGCGGATGCCGGAGTTTGCATTTGGTATATTCCGTCTATATCATTTCAAATGACGGCGAAATTGTTTATGAACGGGCGCTCGCAGGCGGTGCGACTTCCGAAAGAGTTTCGATTCGAAGGGAAAGAAGTTTCGATTCGGAAAGACGGCGATTCGGTGGTGTTGGAGCCGATCGAGAAGCGTGATTGGCCCGAGGGTTTTTTTGAAGCGATCCAGATCGATGACGAAACGTTCAAGGCTCCTGACGATTCGATTCCTGCGGCGGCCGTCCCTCTGGATTCGAAGTGATGAAATTCCTTCTGGACACGAACGTCTGCATCGATGCCATGCGGGGAGATTTTGGCGTGCGGGAAAAGCTGATGAGCCTTTCTCCAGACGACTGCTCGGTCTCCGCGATTACGCTGTTTGAATTGGAAACCGGCGCGCGGAAATCACGAAACCATGAACGCGAGTTGGGGAAAATTCGGACACTAACAAATGTCCTGAATCTTGTTTCGTTTGATGCAGCTGCGGCGGCAGAGGCGGCGAATATTCGGGCGGTGCTCGAATCAAATGGATCTCCAATCGGAGGCTTCGACACGTTGCTGGCCGGGCACGCAAAGGCTCTCGATTTCACTTTCGTTACCGACAACACGAAGGAATTTTCCCGAGTTCCAGGCCTTCGAATCGAGAACTGGCGGACCTGAGGAAAACGCCTTGGCATCGCCTGGTTGCAACGGCATCGTCGAGCATGATGATTCGCTTCTTAGTAATTTGGGCTGCAATCACTTCGTCAGCAGCTGCTGGCGCGGA
>JBLHKS010000046.1:0-40240 GCA_047620505.1 Verrucomicrobiales bacterium
GTGATTCCGACTCTTTTCGAGACTGATTCGAAGCCTGTAGATTCCGTCTTCTCAGCGTTGGGCTGCCGACCTCCTAGACCCCACTCGGCATCAAAAAATCCAGAAAGTTTTCCACACCGTTGCTTCAAAATAGTGTTGCGCGAATCCCGGCCAATCTCCGTGAAGCTGAAGATCGCTGAGAGTCGTCGCGTGGCAGGCATAACCAAAAAGCACGCCCACGAGCCTATTTTTCGCGTCACGAACTTGAAGCACGGGCACGTCGTGATCGACAGGACCATCCGGATTCGGGAAATTCCTAAAATCATCGTTCATCGGAGTCCGCCGGTTCATCGCGAAGCCACAACGCGCTCGACTCCAGCTTAGTTTCGCTGGCTCCAACCCTTCAATCGCTTCAGCAATTGCCGCGCCGATCTTTTTCCGAAGCTCAGCGTTATAACTTTGAATCTGACCGACCCGAAGCGGCTGATCTTCCTCTGGAATCTTGTTGTAGCCGACTCGCGGTTCGCCCTTGCCGCCGTTCGGTCGAAAAAGACGGATCTCAGGGCCGCTGTGGGTGTGCGAGGCGTTCATGAGCAGCTGCTCCGGCTTCAACCCGTGCGATTCGGCAACCGTCTTCTCGATATCGATTCGTAGCGGCTTGGGAACGCCGATCAAGTCGAGCGTGACGATCACCTGTCGCCCGCCATCAGCATCTTCGATCGCAAGTGCCTTGGCGAACAGCGGTTGTCGAACACCCTCAGCCGGTCCGGACCGACTGGCGTATCCAGCCATCCAACCGAACTCGGTCGGCGTGATGTCGACGCTGGCCACCGCGGCTTTCCATGGGTAGGCGTCGTTTTGTGCGCCGGCGTTGGCGGCGAAAACAGAAGCCAACGCGATCAAGATTGGGATTTTCATTCCAAGAGTAGAACGGATTTCAAACCGATCATCAAGCTCAACGCGCTACCGCCATTCATGCTTCGGATATCGGCCTTTCAAATCCTTCCTAACCTGCTCGTAACTATTTTTCCAAAACCCCGGCAAATCCTCCGTGATCTGAACTGGCCGCTGGTTTGGAGCGAGAATTTCAATGCGTAGCCGAACGCGCCCATCCGCGAGACTCGGCGTTTCGAGGATATCGTAAAGGTGCTGTAGCCTGGCGGAAAGAATTGGCTTAGCTCCCGCTTCAAATCGGATCGGCGCGGTTTTTCCGTTAGGAAGTTTGATCCGCGTGGGGACGAATTGATCCAGAAGCGGGCGCTGGTGCGGAGCGAGAAAATTCTTCAGCTCTGGCCAGACTTCGCGTTCTTTGATCTGCTTGTAGCTCAGCGCGCCGAGACAAATCTGCTCGATCACGCTCAGCTTATCTTCATCGCCAAACAGCGGTAATTCAAGCTCCGGCATCGCCTTGGCCAGCGTACTCAGCCGCGCAATCCATTGCTCAACCGCGCGATCCCACTTCTTCAGAACGAGATTTCCAGCGACGACTTCCCGCGCCAGAATTTCCGCAGCTTGCGCCTCGTTTGGCTCGCGCGACGGCTTACTCTCGAGCGTCAAATCTCGGAATCGAACCACATCAAGCGGCTGCACACGCCGCTCCCGCGGATCCCACTCAGCCGACGCGCCTTTGTGAAAATCACCCGGGAACAACTCCAGCAGCTGCTCGCGTGAAACAGCGGTGTTCAGATTCAAAAGCACGTTCAGTTCGCGCCCCTCCACCTCCGTGATTTCTGCCGATACGAACAGCTCGGCATCCTCGACACAGGAATCGTCGTTCAGTCGCCCACGCCTTCCACCAACGACTTCGCAAGCGCGATTCGACCGATTCAGCCGTCGCCCAACTTGATCAGGAAAGCCCGCTAAAAAACAATGTCCGATCTCATTCTCTGGATCACGAACGCTCGCTTCCATTCCTCGCGGCTCAGCTCGCCGAAGCAACTTCGCTAACCGATCAATCTCGCGAGCAGCGCCTCCGTGAATTCCAAGCGGCTCCAAACGGCGGGCATCAAATTTGAAATCGCGAGCTGAGCTCAGAGCTCGCAACATCGGCTGAAAATCCGATTCATCCGCCGGATCAACGAAGTCCGACTGCGTCAAATCCGAACCTCGCTGCTTACGCCGTTGGAAAATTGGTTTTCCCTGAGTCATCGCCACGATCTCGCACATTTCGTCGAAACAACCGAGCCTCGAAGCTTCAACCAAGGCTCTCGCATACCGAGGCGTAACCGGAAATCTAGACAGCTGTTTTCCCAGCTTCGTCACCGCGCCAGAATCCGGATCGAGCGCTCCGAGATCAACCAGCAGCTGCTGAGCGCGCGCGAGCCCAGATTCGTCTGGTTTCTCGAACCACTCAAACGCATCGACGTCCGCAACGCCGGAGACCTTCAACGTAAGCACAACCTCGGCCAGATCCATCCGATGAATCTCTGGAGTCGTTTGCGGCGTGCGCCCCGCATGATCCGCTTCGCTCCAGAGCCGGATGCAAATCCCGGGAGCCGTTCGGCCGGCGCGACCTGCCCGTTGATCCGCGCTGGCCTGGCTGATTTTCTGGATCGTCAGCGTGTTGATCCCGCGCCGCGTGTCGAAATCCGCCATTCGAGCTAAGCCGGAATCGATCACCAGCCGAACGCCGTCAATCGTCAGCGAAGTCTCCGCAACGTTCGTCGCGACGACGATTTTCGGCTTATCACTCGGAGTCACCGCGCGATCCTGATCACGCGGACTCAGCTCGCCATAAAGAGGAAGCAAATCGATGTGCCGCGCCCAGCTGTGACGCCGAAACGCGTCGATCGTTTTCCGGATTTCGTAAGCCCCAGGCAAGAAAATCAAGGCATCGCCAGTCTCGCCGCCGGCCTTCATCCGATCAGCGTAAACCCGGACGATGTGATCCCAGATTTCGCCCTTCTGGCGTTCGCGTATCGGCGCATACCGAATGTCGACAGGAAACGTTCTTCCCTCAGAAGTCAGCCGATCACAGCCACCAAGAAACTCGGAAATCCGCGCTCCGTCCAACGTCGCGGACATCACCAGGAGCTTGAGATCCGGCCGCGTGTCGCGCTGGATTTTGAGCGCGCGAGCCAGAGTGATATCGCCGAAAAAATGCCGCTCGTGGAATTCATCGAAGATCACCGCGTTCACTCCGCTCAATTCCGGATCGCTCAAAATTTGCCGCAGCAACACGCCCTCGGTCACGTAACGAATCCGAGTTTCCCGACTAACATGATTCTCAAAACGGACTTGATAGCCAACTTCATCCCCTACCCGCCCCTTTCGTTCCTGAGCCACGCGCCGAGCCAGCATCCGCGCCGCAACTCGGCGTGGCTGAAGCACGACGACCTCGCCGTTCCCCAGCAGCTGCTGGTCGACGAGCATCTGTGGAACCTGAGTCGATTTACCCGAACCAGTCGGAGCTTCGAGCACAAGACGATTGGAATCACGGAGGGTCGTGACGAGGCGGTCCTGGATTTCGTAGATCGGTAGCATTGAACGATAAAAACGCGCTCCTTAGCATAAAAGGACCTCAATCGGAATCCGGGATTTCATTCAGAGTGTAGTAGGCTTTTCGATGAAGCGGCACGTCGCCCGTGGCCGAGCGCAGGGCAGCGATGTCAAAATCGTGGACGTGTCCTTTCACCAAACCATTTATCCTCAGCCGAACTTGCAGGCCGTCATTGCTGACTTCAGCGGATAGGACTTCTGGAGTCGTTTGATCGACCTCCGGGCTGCCGTAACCGCCCTGGTAGACGTGCGTGAAAGTCTCCAGGCTGTAGTTCTCATTTTCGGCGGCGACGCTGGGATCAACTGGCTTCGTGAACGTCAAAAGAAATCCGTCTGGACGCGCGTTGATCTCCTTCAACTCAAACGGAGTCACGCCAGTCCAATCAAGCCTTTCCAGAACGTTCGATTTTGCGCCGCGAACCGGCCAACCGCGGTTCGTTCCGCCCGTTAGCAGCTGGCCACCCGGAGTGAAGTGGCAATTGAGAATTCCGGTCGACAAGCCTTCGCGAAACGGATAGCACGCGCCTTGCCAAACGCCGTTGACCTCTTCCATCGTCGCTCGCATCACGATACTAAGCGTGTAATCCCCAACGAAAATCTGCCCACCGAACGGCCCGAATTTTCCGTCCGTCTCGTCCACAACGAAGCCAGATATCGAGCGCCCCATCCTGCGAAACGGGAAAACGACTGCGTAGGGAACCAGTTCCTTCACGCGTTCGCGCTCGATTTCCAACCGCGAGGGTGAGTTCGGTTCGACAGGCACCGATCCCATGTTCGGCGCGAAATCGTACCAGTTGAAACTGACCGGATGACCCATGAAGCCACCCGGCTTGAGATGTTTCAGCGAGCACGAGCCGTTCCAAGGCCCCTGGCTCTCCGCATAAATCATTGCTCCATGTCCGTTGTCCCCGACTCCAAGCGGACTGCGCAGACCGCTGCAAACCGGGATCGCCTCGCCATCCGGCGTGATTTTCAACGCCCAGCCGCGGAAGAGTTCCTTCGAGTGGTAAGAATTGGAAAGCCCCAAAGTGATCCAGATGTTGCCCTCCGAATCGAATTTCGAACCCATCGCAAATTCGTGATAATGGCCGAATCCCCAGGAATCGTTGACCGTGTCGAACCGATCCGCGCGACCGTCCTTATCGGTGTCGGTGATTCGCGTTAATTCGGTCGCGTGCGTCGCGAAGAGCGCATCGCCTTTGGATGCAAGCCCTAACAATTCGTCCAAACCGGCGGCGAATTTGTGAAAAGTTGGCTTAGGATATTTTTCGGAGAGCCCTTCAATCAGAAAAATATCCCCGCGGCGTGTTCCGACTGCGATCCGACCATCCGGCAGTGTTTCGAAACAACCTGCCTCGATAAAATGCGGCTCGGGAATCGGAATCTCGGTGATCGAGTAGAACGCCGCCTCGCGCTCCGCAGTGCCCCATTCGTCGCCAAGCGGTTCAGCGAAGAGCGCCAACGGCATGCAGGAAATCAAAATAATCGGCAACGTTTTCATTCGGATCCGAAGGTGTAGCGGATTGTAATGGACTCTTTTCCGGCCAACGGAACTAACGAATCGTTTTCTCGCCCGAGCAGTTCAGATTCGACCTCAAATTTGAATCCGTCCGGAATTTTCTCCCCAGCAGCTGCTCGCAGATAAAGACCTGGCGGAGCTGCAGAATCAAAAGTCAGAGTGCGGACGAGAGATGGGCCTTTCGGATCGTCGACGAGGCTGTCCTCGATCATCAGCCCTGAAAAGGTGTATCGAAAAGTCGGCCGCTGTTTCTGATCCAGAATGTAACCCTTAAACTGGAATCCATCCGCTCGTTGGCCCTTCTCAAGAATTGGCCATTCGGCGTCAGGCGATTCGAGGATCGCCAACCCCGGCCCATTCGCGAATCGCAAAACTTCACGGCTACGCTCGCCGACGTTTCCGGATCCCTGGCCACGCCAAACGCCTGACATCTCGCCAAAATCGCCCTTCCAGACCGTAGCCAGCCGCATCTGCGTCGCATCGAACGCGATGTTGATTCCCGACGGGTAACCCACGCCGATTCCACGCTTACCGATGCCGTTGTACTGCCGACGCAGCATCACCGCTTCGCCATCGACAGGTCCGTATTCGATCGGCTCACGTCGAATCCCAGACGGTGTTCGAGCCTCACGACCACGCGTCAGGTACTGCCAGAGGGCGTCGATCTGTTGGCCCGGATCGCCGTCCAAAAGCTCAGGTCGCACCGCCTTTCCGCCCGGCCAAAAACTGGGCATGATAGTGGTCGAATGGAACTCCTGCGGATTGCGCATGTAGAGATGAAACCAGTTTTCCTGAAGACGCTCGGCCATCGTCGTCATTTCCATGCCGGCCAACGTCGTCGCGCTTTCGCCCTTCCAAGTGTGGCAAGCGATGCAGCTCAAATTCTTGTCTCCAGCGAGTTCGAAGCCTGCAGTTCGGGCGATTTTCTCATCAGGGACACGCGTAAACTCGGCTTTGGGCAACTCGTCGACTTCAGCAAAATGCGCGAGAAGTTGCTCCACGTTTTCAGCTCCGAAACCTGGCATCCGAGTATTAATGTAAGGTCGAGCGGACGCGCCGCTGACAACAACTTTGCGAAGCCACTTCGAGTCCAGCTTAGCTCCAACGTGATCCAAATTTGGCGGAATCCGCGCCTGCTCACCCAGATTGAGGTTCGTCGTCGTGAAGAATTTGTCGCGAGCAGCTGCTGGTCCGCCGTGCCCGCCGCGCTCGTGGCAGGCGAAGCAGTTCAAACGGGTCATTTCGAGAAGAATTCGGGTTTCAGATTCCAGTTCAGCATCAAGGTCAGCCAACGCCGTTTCGATCGCAGTTTGTTGGGAATCCGAAAGCGGGAAGACGGCTGTCGTGCAATTTTTTGCCGGATTCAGCTCGCTTAGCGGCTTGGCGAAATCCGGTTCTCGCGTTTCCGGCTCATGACATTGCGCGCAGCCGTGCTCGCGGAAAAGAGCCTTGCCTTCCACGACAAAATCAGCCTCTAGAGTTGGCTCGATTTTCGGCTGAGGTTGGACGTCACGCATGAGGTAATTCGAAAGATCCGCAGCTTCCCAGTGGTTCAGATGCAGATCCGGCATTCGACCTCCAGGCCGAACGGCGAGCGGATTCTCAAGAAATTCGGTCAGGCCAGAGAGATGGTATTTGGCGGCGAGATTCTCAAGCGGGCGAGAATTCGACAGCGTTTCGGACTCTGGCGAATGACAGGCCACACAGCCGACGCTGTGGAACAATTTGCGCCCGCGTTCGATCGCTTCCGAGTTAACTGAATCCGCCCCTTCCGGAAGCGAATCCAGGGAAGAAACGTAGGCCGCGATCTTGAGGGAAACGCTCTTATCGGCGTCGCCGAGGACCTTAGGCATCGTCGAACCTGCGTGCGGAGCGAGAATCGCGGCCTCGATCATTTCTGGGCGAATCCGGCGTCCTGCGGTGCTCAAATTCGGTGCGCCTTTCGGCTGGATCTCGCCAGCGTGGCACGCCGTGCAGTTCAACTCGCTTAGCAAAACGCGTCCGGCCAGCGCAGGCTCAAGATCATCCGAAAGCCCTGGGATCACAGGATGCTCAGCCGCAGCTGCGAGCGGAATCGCTAGGGCAAGAATGATCTTTCGCATCTCCGAGCTTGGCACGCACACGCCAAAAATCTATCGACTCTTGAGGTGACTTTCCGCGCCGATTTCATCGAGAATCGCTTGGAGGCTCTCGCCACGCGCAAATCGTCGACGCTCACCATTCGGCTCAAGGCGGAGGGCCCGGTAGTACTCGTTTCGAAGGTTGTGCTGTTCGATTTCGACCTCCGTCCCAGCTTCAGTCGTCAGTCTCAACACGGAGTTCCACAAGATCCCGCTTTCGAGCACCGCGGTCTCCTGATTCGGTTTCATCGAGCCGCCGATAAAGACGCCCTGGCGGAAAAGCTCCATCGCGCCAATCGGTTCCGCCAACACCGAATAGTCTGTGTGGGCACCGACACCAGCGTGTACGTGCGTGCAGCTCACCGGCAAATTCACGAACACGTCATCGTCCTCAAAACCGAAGCGACCGCCGGCTGGAATTTCGTACATGAACTCAAACGCAGTCTGCAAAGCCAAATCGCAAACTGGAGAATGATAACTGATGATATTCAATCCATCAGGAAGAGCAGCGCGGCTTCGCATCGTCGTGTCCCGCGGCATGGCAGAGCCCAGAAAGTAGATCGCCTGAAGATGTTTGAGCTGGTTTTCGGTTTGCTCCAGCGCTCGAAGCACAACGCGCGAGCCGATGCTGAACCCTACGAGCACCCATGGATCGCCTTTTGCTTCGAGCCGATCGATGATCACCCTTTTGAATTTCGCGGCTTCCGCGTCGGCGTTCTTTTCCGCCTGAATCCAGCAAGCCTGGGCGTGAGCCGGGTCGATCCTGACAGAGTCCCATTCGTGGTTGATGACCTTCGAGCTGACCCCGTTGTCAGTCAGAAATTCGCGCAGGAATTCGCAGAAAGCGGGCTTCGGCTTAGCTCCGTTAAATCCGTGGATGTAAACAAAGGTCAAATCACTTCCATCCTCAGCCGCCGACACAGCTCCGGGGCTGAGCATGCTGAGAATTAAACAAACCGCGCTGAAGACTGGCATCTTCCATTTCATCGCGAAGAAGTGCGGGAAAACTCCCGAATCTACAAGCAAAATTGAAATTGAAATTGAAAGTCCCCGCCTTGCAAGGTGACGAGGCCGACGTAGGTATCCGCCGAACAAAAGCCGATGAAAAGTCCCCAGCAAATCGATCGCTTCGCAAATGATCTCGACCCGGGAATGCGGAAGTCGATTCGAACGACGATTTCCAAAATGACGGAACGTCGCGCCGTCTCCCTGGAGCGCGATTATCCGGATTCTGACGCACTTCGAAAGCTCGCAGGCGAAATCAAACAGCACACGCTTGAGCATCTCGACGAGTATCTGGAGCAGACCGAAAAGAGCCTGAAAAAAGCGGGCGCGGAAGTGCTTTTCGCAAACACGGGAGACCGGGCGAACGAGATCGTGCTCGAAATCATGCGCAAACACGGCGCGAAGCGGATGGTGAAGTCGAAAACCATGGTTAGCGAAGAACTCGAGCTGAATCCCTTTCTAGAAGAGAACGGAATCGACGTCGTGGAGACGGATCTCGGCGAATTCATCATTCAGATCGACAACGATCATCCGAGCCACATCGTCGCGCCGATCATTCACAAAGACCGCGACAGCGTGGCCAAATCATTCGAGAAAAACGGGCTCGGAGAGTACAACACGGATCCGGAAACGATCACGCGGCGCGCGCGATCCTACCTTCGCCACAAATACATCGATGCGGATGTCGGCCTCACCGGCGCAAACCTGATCAGCGCCGAAAGCGGGCGGCTCGCTATCGTTACGAATGAAGGAAACGCGCGGTTCAGCATCTCGGCAAACCGGGTTCACATCGCCCTGGTCGGGATCGAGAAAATCATTCCACGCGATCGCGATCTTTCGCTGTTTCTGGCGCTTCTCGGACGCTCGGCGACCGGTCAGCAACTCAGCGTTTACACTCAATTTGTAAACGGTCCTCGCGCAGCAGCTGCTGGTCAGCCGGATGGGCCGGATCACTTTTACGTGATCTTCGTCGACAACGGACGAACTGACGTGTTAGCCAGTGACTACAAAGAAATTCTCCGCTGCATCCGCTGTGGCGCGTGTCTAAACGTCTGTCCCGTTTTCCGCCAATCCGGCGGGCATGCGTATCGGTCCGTTTATCCAGGTCCGGTTGGGGCCGTTTTGACGCCGCTGCTGCGTCACGCTGAGTATCCGGAGTACGCCGACTTGCCAAAAGCCTCAAGTCTTTGCGGTGCCTGCAAAGAAGTCTGTCCGGTCGACATTCCGATCCCTGACATGCTTCTAAAACTTCGCGACAAAGCCAAAACGGAGAAGGCTGGCGAAGCGATGAAGGGAAGCCCGCCGATGGGCATGTGGTCGATTCTCGCGACACAACCAACTGCGTGGAAATCGGCGATGAAGATGAGCAATCTCGCCAATCTTGCGCCTTTGCAGCTGGTCCCGATGCCAGCGTTGCAACGTTGGATCAGCAATCGGGATTTGCCGAAGTTTCGCGGTGGGAAATTTCGGAAGTGGCTTAAGACGCGAAGAAAGAACGAGTCGTAGTTTTTTCTCGTAACGCGCGGCACGAAAGGTTAACAAAGTGGCAACCACCCGCAATTTATGGCCACCAAAACCAACTCCAAGCCACTGCCGCTCGTCATACCTATTGGGTTCGCCGGATCTCGCAATCTGTTCGGCTCCGAACGCTCAGAAACAACCAGGGCTGATCTGGAGCGACAACTCGTCGAGCACCTCCAGCAACTGCTGGCTGGACTTCATAAGACATTCGGACTTTCCAAGCATTCCCACTTTTTTTGCGCCTCTTCGCAGGTCGCGATCGGTGCCGACTTTGCGTTCACTCAGGCCTGCGGTGAATCCAAAATTCCACAGCGTATTCTCCTTCCTCTGCCGAGCGATCAATACCTGACCAGCAATGGCAGCGCTGGCCCGGACTTCAACGACGACCAGCAGTAGCACGCCAAGAGACTGCTTGCCCTGCCGCATATCATTGAAGAACGCTTCGTGGGCCGCTCGTCTGAGCGCGGAGACCGATTTGAAGAAGTAAATCTCGAAATCCTTAACAACAGTGAGCTTATCATCTGCGTCATTGGAAAATCAAGCGCTGCGAAGCAAGGTGGAACCAAAGGCCTTCTCAACGGCGCAATTCGGCGCAAAAAGCCCGCGCTCGAATTGCGAATCGACGTCGACGAGAAGGGTAAACTGCAAGTCGAAGAGCTCCCGCACAATGCATGGCCGGGTGGAGTTTCGAAAGAAACCTGGCCGCCGCCCAAAATGGCTGGGAGCTCTCAGAAGCCGTTCTGCCTGAAAACCCCGAATCGCCCTCTCCAGGCGTTCCCTTGACCGCACCTGCGTTTCTTGAGGCTTTGAAACTGATCGGAAGCGGTCAAGCCAACCGACGCCGAGACTTCTTCAAAGGAGCCGCACTTTTCATCATCGGAGCACACTTGATTGCCACCATCCTGGCCTCAGTTGCCTTGGGATTCAAAGGCGATTGGGTCAAATGGTTGCTCGTCATTGAGGCGTTAATCCTCGGCATCGGCTTGATCTCACACTGGTGGATCCACAAAGGACAAACGGCAAATCGCTGGGCCATCGCCCGCGTCGCGGCAGAAGTCGCGCGCTCGGTCAAATCATTGAAGGATCACCATGTCTATCTCGGCTATCTCTTCACCCTGCCGTTCCCAACCGTTCTCGCGCCCCTGTTGCGCACTGTAAACATTCTCCACCTCGCATATTCTCGAAACTCGAAATCATCTTGGACGAACTGCCGAAATCTCTATCTCAAAGACCGGCTGAATGATTCCCAAAAGGGTCAAATCGCCTATTACAGCGCCGCTCTGGCCAAAGGGAAGCGACGCCATTTAACAGCAAACGTGGTATTCTATACCTGTTCGATCCTCGCAATTGTTTTCACTGCCTCGAAGTTCCTTCTCCTCAACGGGTGCCTACACGTCCCAGAAGGAGGAGCTTGGATCAAAACCCTGCTCGGAATTCTGGCGATCGTCTTCCCTGTGTTGGCAGTTGGGGTGCTTTCTCTTGCCGCGCTTGCCGCGTCCTCTGATCTTGAGGCCCGCGTCCACACCTACGAAGACATAGATAAATATCTCCGAGAAGTTCATCCACACATCGCCAGCGCTTCGACTTCGGCTGAATTCACTCGGCTTGCGCTCGACACCGAGGCGCGCCTGCTCGGCGAAACCGCTACGTGGGCGGCACGCCGTTCGTTCACCAGCGTCACTTGAGCGCCAGGATGCCCCGCCAATCTCCAAACGAAATGAGTGGGGCAACCTCCGTCTTCATCAGCCACAATCATCGCGATGACCCGTTCGTGGATGAACTGGCGACGTTTTTCAAAGGCCTCGGTTTCAAAGTCTTCAACGATAAGTTTTCGATCAGCGCCGGGGAACGGATCACACCCATTTGCGAAGACGAAATCCGCTCCTGCGACCAATTTATCCTCGTCCATTCTGAAAACTCGGCACAATCCGAATGGGTCGCGAAGGAGCTGAAACTCGCGCTGGATCTCGACAAACAAATCATTCCCATCAGGCTCGACGACACTCCCAAACGATCGGAACTCGGCGATCGCCTTTCCTACAACATCGTCAGAAGCCTTGGTGGATACTTACCGCAACTCCGCCAGAAGCTCCCCGTTCGTCAAATCGCCCCCAGTCGCATCCAGCGCCACGCACCCGAACATCTCATCGGCCGCGAACCCTGGCTGGCGAAGCTCGACGACGCCTGGCGCGATCCCCGCCAACACGTCGTCGTCGCCAAAGCCTGGGGCGGGATCGGCAAAACCGCGCTGGTCGCCGCGTGGATGGCGGAAATGGAATTCAAAGGCTGGCGCGACGCCAAGCGCGTCTTCGACTGGTCGTTCTACAGCCAGGGCACGCGCGGCGTGGGCGGCGGCGAATCGGCGGTCTCGGCCGACTCCTTCATCGCCGAAGCCCTCGCGTTTTTCGGCGATCCCGATCCCCAGGCCGGTTCGCCCGCCGATCGCGGTCAGCGGCTCGCCGAACTCATGGCCGAATCCCGAAGCCTGCTCGTGCTCGACGGGATCGAGCCGCTCCAGCATCCGCCTGGCCCGATGGCCGGTTACCTCACCGACCCAGCGCTCGAGTCCCTGCTTCGCGGCCTCGCCACCCGCAATCCCGGCCTCTGCATCGTCACTACCCGCGAGCACATCGTCGATCTGGACGGCCACAAAACCGCCGTGGAATGGCCGCTGGATCAGCTGAGCGAAGAGGCGGGCGCCGCGCTGCTCCACGCTCAGGGCGCCGACCGCGCTGGCGACGTGGAGATCGATCCCGACGACGCCGAATTGCGCGAAGCCAGCCGCGAGGTCGACGGCCACGCCCTGACCCTCACGCTCATGGGCAAATACCTCGCCCTCGCCTGCGATGGCGACATCCGCCGGCGCGACACCTTTGCCCTCGCCGAGGCCGATCCAGAGTGGGTCACGCGTCACGATCCCGGTTCGCCCTACGGCCACGCCTTCAAAGTCATCGCCGCCTACGAGCGCTGGTTCCTCGACCCTGCCGCCGAGCGTTCCGAGGCCGAACGGCGTCAAGGCCGGGTTCAGTTGGCGATTCTCCGTCTGCTCGGTCTTTTCAATCGCCCCGCCTCGCCCGGTTGCCTCGTCGCTCTGCGCGAAGAGCCGGTGATCGAGGGCCTGACGGAGGACCTGACCGGCCTCTCGCCGCGCGACTGGACGATCGCAGTGTCGCGCTTGGAACAGGAGGCGCTTTTAAAGCGCGATCACCAAGTCACCCCTTCACCCCTTCACCCAGTCACCAAGTCACCAAGTCACCCTGGACGCGCATCCGCTGATTCGGGAGTATTTCAGCCAGCAGCTGCTGAGGACGAACGAGGCGGCCTTCCGCGCGGCGCATTCTCGACTTTACGATCACCTATGTGAAGCCGCTCCAGAATGCACCAAATATGATCCAATAGCCGCAGTGATGCAGCAATTCGAATTCGAAGGCGCACGCAAAATGCGGGAACCCACATGGCCGATCTCCTCCGCGCCCTCGCCGCCCGCAACCCGGGGCTCTGCATCGTCACCAGCCGACAACGTCTCGCCGATCTCCATTCCCTCGCCGGTGGCAAAGCGCCGATGCGCGAACTCGACGATCTGCCCATCGACATCGCCGTGCGCCACTTACAGAAACAGCTCGCCCGCGATCTCGCCCGCGATCTCGCCCGCGATCTCGCCCGCGATCTCGCCCGCGATCTCGACCGCGATCTCGACCGCGAACCGCCCAACGCCGAGGCCGATCTGCGCGACGCCTGTGTCGAGTACCAGCGTCACGCCCTCAGCCTGACTCTGCTCGGCCATTTCATCAACGTTGCTTACGGCGGCGACATTCGGCGGCGCGACTGCATCGACCTCGAAAAAGCCGACGTCCAATCCCGGCCCGGCCGGCGGCGCAACGCCTGGAAAGTCTTGCAGGTTTACGAACGCTGGCTCGCTTCCGCCGATGGACGGCCCGAAGATCTCGTCGTCCTCCGCCTCACCGGATTATTCGACCGCCCCGCGCGTCCCGATTGCCTCGCCGCTCTCCGCGAAGAGCCGGTGATTTCGGGCCTGACGGACGCGATCGCCGGTCTCGATCCCGGCGCCTGGGCCGCGGTGTTGCGCCGGTTGTCGGAAGCGGGCCTCATCACCCTGCGCCGCCCCGCCGGCGAAGAATCGGAATCCAACTCCGTACATTCCGCCTTCCCCATTCCCCATTCCCCATTCCGCATTCCGCATTCCGCATTCCGCATTCCGCATTCCGAATTCCGAATTCCAAGTAGACGCGCATCCGTTGATTCGGGAGTATTTCGATCATCAGCTGCGCCAGCAGCTGCCGGAAGCCTTCCGCGCCGCGCACTCGCGTCTCTTCGATCATCTCTGCACGACCACCGAGCAGCTGCCGGACGATCTGCCCGGTCTCCAGCCGCTCTATCAGGCGGTGACGCATGGTTGTCTCGCCGGGCGGCAGCAGGAGGCGTGCGACGAGGTTTATCGCGACCGCATCAAGCGCGGCGCCGAATTCTACAGCAGCAAGAAACTGGGCGCGATCGGCTCGGACCTCGGGGCGGTGGCGGCGTTTTTCGAGGAACCGTGGCGGCGGCTTTCGCCGAATCTGAGCGAAGCGGCACAGGCGTGGCTCCTCAACGCAGCCGCCTTCAGCCTGCGGGCTCTCGGACGCCTCACCGAAGCCATCGAGCCGATGCGGATCGCCGTGGAAAAGGCTGTCGAAACGGAGAATTGGAAGTCGGCGGCGGTCCGAGCCAGCAACCTGAGCGAGTTGGAGGCGACGCTGGGCCTGTTGGGCGATGCGGTGACCGACGGACTGCGCGCAATCGACTTCGCGGACCGAACTGAAGGTCACTACACGATTTGGTCGAATCGATGCAAGACGGCCGATGCCCTGCATCAGAGCGGGGATCGGGATGGGGCGCGGGCCTTGTTCGAGGAAGCCGGGCGGATGCAGGCCGAGCGCCAGCCCGGGTATCCGCTGCTCTATTCGCTGGCGGGAATCCGGTATGTCGATCTGCTGCTGGCCGAGGCCGAACGCGCGGCGTGGCGCGTCATTTTGGAGTGCGGCGGCTTGACGCCGCTTTGGATCGCGGATGGAACGTCGTCTGGCCAATCCGGTGCCGAATTCCCCGGCGGCGTCAACCGCGAAAGCCAAAGCGCTGTCAAGCCAGCGCACTCCAAAGAATCCGCCCTCGCCGCCTGCGCCGAAGCCGAACACCGCGCCTCTCAGGCCCTCGAAATCGTTCTCAACGGATCACGGAACCTCCTCGACATCGCCCTCGATCACCTGAGTCTGGCGCGGGCCCGGCTCTATCGGGCGATCCTTTCCCAAACCGAAATCCAAAGCTTGTCCCTGGTAGCGGAGTCGAGGGATCCAGAATCCGAAATCGACGCCGCCCTCAACGGCCTGCGCGCAGCCGGAAGAACGGACCACCTCCCCAAAGCCCTGCTCACCGCCGCGATGGGAGAAGGGACGAGGGATGAGGGAAAAGGGATCAGGGTGGAAGAATTCCTCACCGAAGCCCAACAAATCGCCGAACGCGGCCCGATGCCCCTGTTTCTCGCCGACGTCCACCTCCACCGCGCCCGCCTCTTCCGCGACCGCGCCGAACTCGCCAAGGCCAAGGCCCTCATCGAAACCCACAGCTACGGTCGCCGCCGCGAAGAACTCGCCGACGCCGAAGAAGCCGCCGAACGCCACAACTGGCCCACCTCCCCTGGCCCATGCTCATGACCGCGCCGACCAACTCCAGCTCCGACTACGACTACGACGTTTTTCTGAGTCACAACTCGAAAGACAAAACGGTTGTCGAAGAAATCGGAACCTTCCTCGAAGAGAAAGGCATTCGCGTCTGGCTCGACAAATGGGAGATCGACTTCGGGGAATCCATCCCCCACAAAGTCAACGAAGGCGTCACGAGGTCCCGCTATCTCCTCCTCTTTCTATCAAAACACTTCGCTGATTCCGATTGGGGAAACTACGAACACCAGACCGTCCAATTCGTCGATCCGCTCAACAAAGAGGGCCGCGTTCTGTCCTGCAAGATCGACGAAGCCCCGCCTCCGGATCACATCGCGCCCTTTCGCTTCTTCGATTACCACGCCGATTCCGGCGAAGCCCTCCAGCAGCTGCTGAACAAGCTCGAGGGAAAACCGCTCAAGCCCGGCTTCGCCGAGGGGCACAAACCCGATTCCCGAGTCTCCCGCCGCGGGTCCATCCCTCAAATCCCCGGCGGTCCGTTCAAACTATCCGGCCTGCCCAATGTCGAAACCGATCTCTTCGGCCGCGATCCGGAACAGGACGCGCTCGACGCCGCCTGGAAAGACGCGCGTCCCAGCATCGTCGGGCTCATCGGCGAAGGCGGGCAGGGCAAATCCGTCCTCCTCCACACCTGGCTCAATGACTTCAGGCGCGACGATCTCCGCGGCGCGAAATGCGTCCTCGTTCACTCCTTTTATCGCCAGACCACCGGAATCGGCGGCAGTTCCGACGACTTCCTCTCGGAAGCCTTCGCCTGCCTCGATCTCGAAGAAAAAGCCGACGAAAAGCCCCGGGCAAAGGCCATCCGTCTGGTCAAAGAGCTTCGCAAAACCCGCGCGCTGCTCATCCTCGATGGCGTCGAGCCTTTGCAGGTTCGGGAAGGCGAATCCCGGAACTCGAAATTCGCCGACGACGCCATCCACACCCTGCTCCTCGAACTGGCCTGCGGCTTCAACGGTCTCTGCCTGATTTCCAGCCAGCGGCCCTTGATCGATCTCCACCGTCATTTTGCATCCGGGGAATACCGCGAACTCCCGATCCTCCCGGTCGAGTTCGACGACGCGACCAAGATTCTGATCGAGGCCGGGGTGATCCCTTCCGGGGCAGCGATCGAAATCGCCCGACGCGCCGGGGGCCACGGCCTGACCCTGAAAATCCTCGGCCGAGCCATCGCGAATTTCATCGCGGGCGACGCCACCCGTCTGCCGGAACTCCTGTCCGGCTCCGATCGAGGGACGACCGAATTGGATTTAGAAATCGTTCTCGAAGCGATCGATCAACGGCTGGCGCCCGCGCAACGCTGTCTCTTGCGGCTTGTCGGCCTGTTCGAAACCCCGGCGCGCCTCAAGATCATTTCCGTATTCCGGGAAACCGAAGCGATCGAGGGAGTGACCGAGCCCCTCGAAGGGATAACGGCCGAGGGATGGATCGAACTGGCGGACTCGCTGCGGGCCCATGGCCTGCTCTGGCCAGTGGAGGAAACTGATGAAGACGAACTCGACGCCCACCCACGCATCCGGCAATTCTTTGGCGCCAGGCTGAAGGACGAGAGTGAAGAAGGCTGGCGCGAATGTCATTCGCGTCTCTTCGATCAACTCTGCACGACCACCGAGCAGCTGCCGGACGATCTGCCCGGTCTCCAGCCGCTCTATCAGGCGGTGACGCATGGTTGTCTCGCCGGGCGGCAGCAGGAGGCGGATGCCGAGGTTTACTTCAAGCGCATCCAGCGCGGTGCCGAAGCCTACAGCACCCACAAACTGGGCGCGATCGGCTCGGACCTCGGGGCGTTGGCGGCGTTTTTCGAGGAACCGTGGCGGCGGCTTTCGCCGAATCTGAGCGAATCGAATCAGGCGTGGCTCCTCAACGAAGCCGCCTTCAGCCTGCGGGCTCTCGGACGCCTCACCGAAGCCATCGAGCCAATGCGGATCGCCGTGGAAAAGGCTGTCGAAACGGAGAATTGGAGGGAAGCGACGATCCGAGCCAGCAACCTGAGCGAGTTGGAGGCGACGCTGGGCCTGTTGGGCGATGCAGTGACCGACGGACGGCGCGCAATCGACTTCGCGGACCGTAGCGGCGATGCGTTTCACCGAGAGTCGAAGGGCACGACGGCGGCCGACGCCCTGCATCAGAGCGGGGATCGGGCAGGGGCGCGGGCCTTGTTCGAGGAAGCCGAGCGGATGCAGGCCGAGAGCCAGCCCGGGTATCCGTTGCTCTATTCGGTGCAGGGATTCCAGTATGTCGATCTGCTGCTGGCCGAGGCCGAACGCGCGGCGTGGCGCGCCATTTTGGAGTGCGGCGGCTTGACGCCGCTTTCGATCAGGGATGGAACGTCGTCTGTCCAATCTGGCGCCGAATTCCCCGGCGGCGTCAACCGCGAAAGCCAAAGCGCTGTCAAGCCAGCGCACTCCAAAGAATCCGCCCTCGCCGCCTGCGCCGAAGCCGAACGCCGCGCCTCTCAAACCCTCGAATGGGTGACCACGCAGAACTGGCTCCTCGACATCGCCCTCGACCACCTGAGTCTGGCGCAGGCCCGGCTCTATCGGGCGATCCTTTCCCAATCCGAAATCCAAAGCTTGTCCCGAGCGGAGTCGAGGGATCCAGAATCCGAAATCGACGCCACCCTCAACGGCCTGCGCGAAGCCGGGCAACAGCAGTACCTTCCCTTGGCCCTGCTCACCGCCGCGATGGGAGAAGGGACGAGGGACGAGGGACGAGGGATGAGGGATGAGGGAAAAGGGATGAGGGAAAAGGGATCAGGGTGGAAGAATACCTCAACAAAGCCCAACAAATCGCCGAAAGCGGCCCGATGCCCCTGTATCTCGCCGACGTCCACCTCCACCGCGCCCGCCTCTTCCGCGACCGCGCCGAACTCGCCAAAGCACGCGCCCTCATCGAAACCCACGGCTACGGACGCCGACGCGATGAGCTGGCGGACGCGGAAGAAGCGGCCGTGAGCTGGTGAAGGAGCTTTTGGCTATTTAGCTGTTAGCCCTTTGCTTTTGAAAATCCGGATGGAGACTCGTCCGAGGACCCGAACATTGGATCAACAGCCCCGAACACGCAGTCGAAACGCAAACTCAATCCAGAAAATCCAGCGTTTGCAGCACCTGATGTCCCGCCTTTTGTTCGGAAATGACCGATGACCGAAAGGCCGTTCTCGATTGCGTCCGAAAGGCGCTGAATCCGATGGACGCTGGATCGAAAACTCCGTTGCCCGAATGGGACGACGATCTCACGATCTCGCGCGCGCATCCGGATTTTGACGATCCCTGGGATCTCTTCGCCTACAAGATCGAGGCGGTTCACGGCGATGCGGTCAAGGGTCTGGCGGCGGTGGCCGGGATTCTGCGGGAGGCGAAGTGCAAACACGGGTTCTGCGACGCGGCGTTCGCGGACGATCCCGCTTTGGCGGATTTCGAGCTGGAAACAACGCTCGATATGAGCCGAGTCGACGATTACGAGTTCGGTATCACGCGAGCAGCTGCTGTGATCGCGGAGACTGGTTCGATCGTGCTTTACGACGCGGATTCGCCTCGGCTGGGCGCGTTGGCTCCATGGATTCACGTCGCTGTGGTCAAGCGCAAGGACCTCGTCCCGGACGTGCCGACCGCGATCTCAAGATTCGGCGACGATCCTTACATCGTTTTCGCAACCGGTCCTTCAAAGACGGGTGACATCGAAGGGATTTTGATCGAAGGCGTGCACGGGCCCGGCAAACAGATCGCTTGTTTGCTGGAACAATGAGATCGGTTGCGCTAGCGATTGTCGATGCCTTCCGAATCCCTTCCAGATCTCCTCGATTTCGCGCGCCAGATCGCGTTTGAAGCTGGCCGGCTGACGCTCGGGTATTTTCAGACGGGCGTGAAACCGGATTTCAAAGCGGACGACACGCCAGTGACGATCGCCGATAAAAAGGCCGAAGAATTGATCCGAAAACAGATCGAAACGGCCTATCCGCACCACGGGATTCTGGGCGAAGAATTCGGCGAAGTCCGCGAGGGCACATCGCATCGCTGGATCATCGATCCGATCGACGGGACGAAGTCGTTCATGTGCGGCGTCCCGATTTACGGAACGTTAGTCGGTCTCGAAATCGATGGTAAACCGGAGGCCGGAGTCGCTTATTTTCCAGGTCTGGATGAGATGATTTCGGCAGGAACCGGGCTCGGATGTTCGTTAAATGGGCGTGCCTGCCGAGTTTCGGATCAAACGGATCTCAGCCGCGCAATCATGTCTCACGCCGACACAGCGGCTTACGCCAAAGCGGGCAAAACCAATCGATGGGATCGGCTGCAGAATTCAGTCTACTACAACGCGGGCTGGTGCGACGCTTACGGATATTTGTTAGTTGCGAGCGGTCGAATTGAGATCATGTCAGACCCAGTGATGAACATCTGGGACTGCGCACCGTTCGTGCCGATCCTGCGCGAAGCGGGCGGATATTTCGGCGATTGGGCTGGAAATGAAGGGATTGATTTCGGCGAATCGCTCGGCACAAGCCAGCAGCTGCTGGGTGCGGTGCTCGAAGCGATCGGCGAGGAGTGAAGGCGAGCGACTTTCCGATTCAAGGAAGCTGATCGATCGGCAACTCGGGCGAAAGCAGCTGCGTCCCAGCCGGAAGCGGCTCCCAGGAGGGCTCGTCGATCACAAAATACTCGGCCAGATCCGGGCGAGATTTGGTCGTCATCTGATCGATGCGCGGCATCATCAATTTGCGAATTTTACCGCGAATGATGACCTGCTTCCAGTGATGTTCGAGCGTCCAGCCAGGTAGCTTTTCCATGTCCCGAACGTAAAGATCGGTCCCCTGCCAGCTGAACCACCAGACTCCGCCCATGCTCTTCGCCGTCCCACGAAGCTCGACCGTTTCGCCGAGCCGATCCTCGAGGTTGGCCGGGTTCCAGGTTCCCGCAAGCGTGAAATCTTTTCGGCTCAAGCCCATCGATTTGTGGACTCCACGAGTCTCGATTTCTTTGCCTTCAAGATTCGGCTGCCAGCCGATCGATTCGCTCACCAAAATCCGCCAAGCGCCATTCTTCGCCTGAATCCAAGCCTTACCCTTTTCGGTTACCGCGGTTCCTCGGAAAATCGCTTCCTTGCCCTTGAAATCCTTCGGATGAAACTCAACAGCCTCAACTTGCGTCGCTTCCTGAATCTGAAATTCACGGCGGAAATATTGGCGCGTCGTTTGGCGTTTCGGGTCGCCTCCACCAACGAGGGAGCCACCTTCGCTGCCCTTAATTCGGTAGGTTCGACCAGGCAGCAGCTGCTGATCGACGTTTGCGAGCAGCAGCCGAATCGCAGCTTGAGTGGGATCGCCATCGATCCGTTGAACGAGGATGTTGGGACCGCTTTCGTGGCCCTTCGATGGGCCGGAAACGATGATCCCTTCGATCGTAAGCGACTTGCCGAGCGGTTTGCCGAGCTTCCCGTTTTTCGAGTCCGCCTGGCCCCACGTTGCCAGCGGAATCCAAGCGATTGCAGCGACTACGAAGGTGAAAAGTTTCTCGGCTTTCATTCCGCGATGATACGCGAAGAGCATCAGCCCGCAAAGAACATCCCGGCAACGGACGCGGTCATCAGGCTGGCGAGAACACCAGCGGTCATCGCTTTAAGCCCGAGCGAAGTGATGTTTTCACGCTGGCTGGGTTCAAGCGCGGTGATGCCGCCAAGCTGAACGCCGATGCTGACGAAATTGGCGAAGCCGCAGAGCGCAAAAGTGGTCACAAATGCGGTTTTCGGGCTGAGCGCGCCAGCTTCGTTCATTCCAGCGAAGCTCTGAAACGCAATGAAATCAGTGAAGAAGATTTTCGTCCCAATCAGCTCGCCGACAGCGAAAACGTCTTTCAAATCGACACCGATGAGAAAGCCAAGCGGCGCGAAAAGAACCGAGGCGATCGCTTGGATCGAAAGCGAGGCGTAGACTCCTCCGCTCCAGGCCGCGACCAATCCGTTGAGGCCGGTCATGTTGCCGAACCAGCTGAGAATCGCATTCCCAAGATAGATCAGCGCGTAAAAAGCGACGATCATCGTGATGACGTTGAGAGCGAGCTTGAGCCCGTCGCTGGCACCACTCGTGGCGGCGTCGAACGCGTTGAAACCGAAATTCTGACGCGGCAGAAGCAGTTCTTTCTGAGTTCCTGCGGTTTCGGGGATGAAAATTTTCGCCATGACGAGCGAAGCTGGCGCGCTCATGAGCGAAGCGGAAAGAAGGAGTTTGGCGATGCGCTTTTGGGCTTCCAAATCCGCTCCGCCGACGACGGTCACGTAGACGAGGAGGACGCTACCCGCGATCGTGGCCATGCCGCCTGTCATGAGCGCCATGAGCTCGGAGCGGGTCATGTTTTTGAGGTAGGGTTTTACCAGGAGCGGGGCCTCGGTCTGGCCGACGAAAACGTTAGCAGCTGCTGAGAGGCATTCGGGGCCGGAAAGGCGCATAACGCGACGCATAACCCAAGCCATTCCGTAGACGAGCCAGGAGAGAACTCGAAAGTAGTAGAGCAACGCCGTCAGCGAGGAAACGAAGACGATCGTCGCGAAAATGGTGATCACGAGAGTCGCGTGCTGCTTCGCTGGTTCGGCCATGCCGAGGAAAAGAATGTCCGTGCCCTTAAAGGAGAGATTCAGGACCTGAACGACTTTTCCGGCGACCCAATCGAACGCGTCAGCCACGCCAGGCACGACGAGAGTCAGGGCGGCGAGAGCGATCTGGAGGCCAAGACCTGCGAGGACGAGCCGCCAGTCGATTGCGCCGCGTTTGCTGCTCAGCAACCAGGCAATGCCAACGATCGCGGCCAAGCCGAGAAGTCCGCGCAGAACCTGGATAATAATTTCGCCTGGAGCCATTTGGCTTCCACTTTTCAGCGGCGGACTCGACTACTCAAGGAGGTCTTTGAGGAACTTGCTCGCCTCTTTCTGAAGCAGATCGACGAGCGGACCCGCGTCCTCCTTCAAGTCGCCAGACGGGTCGATCATGTCGAGAATCTTGTTCGCAATTGGATCAGTTGCGGCTTCGAATCCGGCGAGAACCAGCTGATCATACAAATCCGTAATCGGCTCTTCGAGCGTTCCTTCAATTTTGACGCGGGCCCAGCGATGATCGGCCTGCTCCGGACTAAAAAGCGGTTGGCTGATGTTTTCGGGAACCGGAACAAACCGCATGAGATCAGCGGAAATTCCAAAATCCAGAAGACCGTCCAGTTTCCTGTTTTTGTCCATTTTAACGCTTCCCTGAAGACGAACAAAACCCGGAGATTCAACGAAAATCTGCGAGAGCCGATAGCCTCGATCATCGCCCGACAACTTCATGTCTGCGCGACTGAAAGTGAGGCGCTGAAGGCGTTTTTCGTTGAGAAAATCAGCCAGCGTTGAGAGAAGAGGAAGATCGTTAATCTGGCCGCCTTTGACCTCCGCAGTTGCTTCGACGATCGGATCTTTTGCCGTCCCACTGACGTCGATATCGGCGTGAAGCTTGCCTGTGAGAGTCGCCGGCCACTCTTTTGGAACCAGCTCGCCGAGTTCCACTTCATCGATCGCCCCTTTCAGCTGGAGACTCGGCTGATCGCCGTAGCCGCCCTGTCCGCTCACTTGAATCTGGCCACCTGCGAGGCCCGCGCGGAATTTATCGGCGAAAAACAGGCGGTTGATCTGATCGACTCTGACGTCGAGTTCTTCGATCAAAATCCTGGGCAGATTTTCCGTTTCGATGAAGCTTTCCTCAGCCTGTTTACCGGGAATCTGAACGCGGTAAACTTTTTCCGAATCTGACGAAGCGACCAGGTTGTTCAGCGTCGCGTTCACGATTCGGCCCGCGCTTTCGAGCTGGATCCCAGCCGTCCGAATGTGAATGACTCCGAGTCTAGTTTTTCGCGGAAAAATCCCGAACGAGCGCGGCTTGCCGTCAGGACTTTCAGGTTCCGGATCAGCGTCAGGTTGACCCTTGGGCTCAGACGCGGCCTCTGCCAGATCAACCGGGGGTGCCGGCTGACGTTCTTCATTCAAAACAACCCGGACTTCGTCGACTTCAACCGATGGAATCACCCAGTGACCCTCACGGAGACTCCCGATCAGATAAGCAGGACTCAATTCGAGACGGGCCTCGATGCCTCGAATCTCCAGGCTCGCGAACTTTGCTCCTTCAAATCCGTCAGCCCGAAATTCGGCCACCGTTGCGGTCGACGTTTCTTCGTTCCAGACGACTTCGCTGAATTCGGCATTGGCCTTGAGCTTTTCAGAGACTTTCTCGACGATCCTCTCCCGAAAACGCTCGCTCTGAACGTACTTTTTAACCGAAGCGACCGCGACAAACCAACCGACGACGAGGAGAACCGCGAAGACCGCTAAAAAGATCATAAGTCGCTTCAACAAACGTCCGAATCCAGATCGGCGCGGTGGTTCCCAGGAACTTTCTGCAATTTTGGTCACTGAATCTCCAATTCGTTTTTAGTTAGTTTCCAAAGATACCTTTAAGCAGGTCTTTGGCCAAATCTTCGACCTTGTTTTCCAAATCCGCGCCTTCCGGATCGATCAGGAGTTTGAGAAGGTCTTCTCCAACGTCTCCGGCGGCTCCCTGAACAGCTGCGATGAGCTGCTCATCAAGATCGTGACGCGGCTCGGCGACGGTTCCTTTGATCTTAATCTTCGTCCAATGGTGGTTGTCTCGGACGTCCTTGAACAGCTTAGCTTGAAGATAATCTGCCAGCTGGAATCTGAAAACTCCGGGCACGACTCCAAAATTGAGCTCGCCGTCGAGCCGCTCGCCCTCTTCGACACCGAGCGATCCTTGCAATCGGCCAAGCCCATCCGACTGCAGGAAAATATCGTGAATCAGCAGCTGCTCGTTGTTTCGCGAGAAATTCGCGCTCGCCGTGTTCAACGCGATGCGGCGGAATCGCTCAGTTTTTGTGGCTTCGGCGAGCGTATCGAGAGCGGGAATCGCCTGAATCACTCCCTGATTGATTTCGATATTGCCGTGGGTCTGGGTGTTGTCGAAGTCGCCCTCAATCGTGGCCCGGACGTCCGCGGTGCCCAGAAATCGCTTCTGCCAGTCTTCCGGAATGAACTGGTGAAGGTCGACGCCCAACAGATTTGCCGTCAGATTCAAATCCGACTCATCGCCCAGCGTCATTTCGCCGTTCATATCTAAAGTGCCGCCCAAGGTCGTCGCGGCGCCGTGGTCCACGAAGAATTCCTTCGATTTGGGGTTGCAGCGGAAGTTCAGTTTTTGCACCTCGAGTCTCGGAAGACCGGCGATATCGATATAACCGTTCGGCTGAGCAGGCCCGAGAGTCATTTCCGCTGGACTAACGATCTTGTAAACATCGTCGGCACCAGCTGGGCTGATGAGCAGCGACATTCCGGCCACGCGATGAGACTTTCCGGCATCTCGCCACAGCAGATCAACGCCCCTGACGTGAATGTTGTCGAATTCGACATCCTGAGGAAGCAATCTTTCCAGCAGGCTGCGCTTTTTCGGGGCCGCACTCTCCGGCTTCGGCTCTGGTTCCGGAGCGACCGCAACCGCAGGCCCGGTGGCTCGAGACTGGGCTGCCTCCCAGGTTCCAGGCTGACGTTTTTCGTCAAATTCGAATTCGAGCTTGTTGACGACGATGGACGGGATTTTCCAGGCACCATCGCGAATGCATTCTCGAATGTGGCCGAGCGTGAGCTGGAAATTCGCCTCAAAACCGTGAATTCGTAGCGTGGAAAACGCAGAATCTTCGTAGCCAGTTGCCTCGAAATTTCGAACGAAAACCGAAGAAGCCTGCCCATTCCAGCTGACCTGTTCCAGCGTAGCGTCTGCTCTCAGAACTTTGGAAGCCTCCCCCGCGATGAGAGTGTTGAAATCTTCGCTCTGAAGATATTTTTTGATCGCCCCGAGAGCGATGAACCAGCCAAAAATCAACGAGAGTACGAAGAGACAAACACCGATGATGGAACCGGTTAGCATCGGTTTCATCAGGCTGAAGCCTCCCGACGATTTAGGGGGGCGAGAGCGAGTTTTTTTACGGGCGCGAGGCATGGTGTCGGGTGGGTCAAATGGGAGACTCTTCACCAGAGCGCAAAATCCGAAAAAACCAACCTGAATAGGGACGTTGACTCGGCTGGTCGCCCGAGGCTTAGATGACGAAATGATCATCAATCTCGAAAACAAAATTGCGCTCGTTACCGGCGGCGGGCGCGGGATCGGAAAAGGCTGTGCTTTGGCGCTGGCGCGTGCAGGCACTGACATCGTGCTCAACGATCGGCCGGGAAGCCCGGATCTCGCTGGCGCGGCGGAGGAAATCCGGGCTGTGGGTCGCAAGTGCTGGCCGATCGAGTCGGACGCGTTTTCGCGAGAGGGCTGCGAGCAGCTGCTGGCTGCTGCGATCGAGGAAGCGGGTCGAATCGATATTCTCGTCAGCAATCCAGCGTTCAGTCGGCGCGGCGATTTTATCGACTACGATCCGGAGCTGTTCGATCGCACGATTCAGGGCACTCTCACTGCCGGATTTCACATGAGCCAGCTCACTGCGCGTCATTTCATCGAGCGCGGTCAGGGCGGCAAAATCGTTTTCATCTCCAGTGTTCACAGCGAGTGGCCGCTTTCCAGAGCAGTCGCTTACAACGCGGCGAAGGCCGGCTTGAATCACCTGACGCGGACCATCGCAGTCGAGTTAATGGAGCACAGGATCAACGTCAACGCTGTCGCCCCAGGTTGGATCGATACGCCGGGCGAGCGCGACACTTTTTCGGAAGAAGTGATGCAAGAGCAGGGCTCGAAGCTCCCCTGGGGTCGGCTCGGACTGCCCGAAGACATCGGAAACTCGGCTACCTTTCTCTGCTCAGATGCCGCCGACTACATCACTGGGGTCATTTTGACTGTGGACGGCGGAATTCGATATGGAGATTGTCTGCCGTCGGAGCGGCCGCAGGAAGTTTGAACTGCTCTTGCATCAATTGAAAACCCCCGGCTGAAATATCAGTGCAGTAAGGAATGCGACGCGACTTTATCAAACTCTGCGGACTGGCTGGCTTAGGCGTTGCGGCACCAATTGGAATGTCCACGACTGGTCGAGCTCAGACGCGCGAACTCGAACCTTACGAAGGCCCATACTACATCGTCTTCAACGCGTCCGGCGGCTGGGACACGACCTATTTGATGGATCCGAAGGGCGTCAATGAACTCAATCGGCTCTATAAAGAGGACGACATCTTGACGAAGGGTGCCCACAAGTTCGCGCCGACCGCCGCGCACATCGAGGCGGGGATGAGCAACGAGGATTTTTACGCGGAGTATGGCGAGCAGCTGCTGGTCATGAACGGGATAGATTATTCGGTCAATAACCACTCTCCCTGCTCGCGCTACATGGCGACGGGAAAGCTCGACAGCCTCGCTTACCCGACTTTTGCGGCGCTCGTAGCGGCTTGCAAAGGCTCGGATTGTCCGTTGGCGTTCCTGACGTTTGGAAATTATTCGTCTACCGGAAATCTTGTGCCGATGGCGCGGGTTCCCTATTTGCCGACGCTGAAATTGATCGCTAACGCTGATTTTGTGAACGGCGCGCCACAGCACCCGTATTTTGACGATTTTGTATCCGAACAAATCGAGCAGGCGCTCAAAGATCAGACGGACGCGCGGGTTGAGCAGGCGCGTTTGCCACGAATCGAGCGAGCGCAGAGCATGCTCTATTCAGCTCAGGTGAATTCCAAGGCGCTCAAGCGCGTTGTCCCGTTCATCGCGGACCAGCCGCCGAAAGAGCGACTTCACCAACAAGCGGAAATCGCGCTCGCCTCGTTTGCGGCCGGAGTTTGCGTTTCCGCGAACCTCAGCATCGGACAATTCGATAGCCATGCGAATAACGACCGTGATCAGATGAAGTTGATCCCAGAGTTTCTCGCCGGGATCGATTACACGATCAAGCGCGCCGAAGAACTTGGAATTCGAGACAAACTCGTCGTCGTGATTCAAAGCGAAATGGGCCGCACGCCCAACTACAACAAGGGCGATGGCAAAGATCACTGGTCGATCGGTTCGATCATGTTTCTCGGCAACGGGATCACTGGGAATCGCGTTATCGGCGAAACCGACGAGGGCCAGTTTCTAACGCCGATCAATTCGCAATCGTTGAAGCTCGATCCGGAAAAAGGTGTGCGTGTCAGGCCCGAGCACATCCACGATGCGCTCCGTCGGCACGCCGGGATTGCCGATCACGAATTCAGCAAAAAATTCCCGCTGAAAGTCGAAAAAGCCGAGCAACTGCTGGGTCTCTGGGGTTGAAAGCGGGCCAGCCAAGCTTATGGCTTGACGGTAGTCCCGGTGCGATCCGGATTCTCTACTTCGACGCCCATCACCGCTTGGTGAACTCGCAAAATTTCGTTTGAGACTTCGAAGAAGGACTCCAGAAGAGCCACGTTTTCCTGTTTACCTTCGATGATCGCGTCTAAACCGGCGAGGTAGGTCTGGGCGTCGACCTGAATCGATGCCATCTGCCCCTGCGCCCGGGTGTAGGCCGCCGAAACCCGATTCCGTGCAGTGCTGACTGCGGCCACGCGGCCACGATCACGGTAGTAGGCTTCCCACTGCGACTTGTTCGACTCACGATAGTTTTTGCTGAACATCTGCTTAAACAACTTCGTTTTCTCCGCCGGACGAGAAACCTGAACCTGCATTTCCTTCGTCAAAAAGGCTTCTAGCTCAGCGAATTCGTAAAGCGGCTTTTCGTATTGCTTATGGAGATAAGCCAGCCCCTGGCCAAACGCACGAAGCTGATCGATTTCCTCTTTAACCAGTTGCTTGCCGCTCTTGATCTTGTCTTCCAGCGTCTGCAGCTGCCCCATCGTCTGGCCGCTTTCGTTGACGATCTTCGTGATCATTTCATAACTCCGCTGCATGCTCGCATCGTGCTCTTCCGTGAGCGAGACGACTCGCTGATCCCACTCTTTCTTCAGCCGATCAAGCTCAGCAGAATGATCGGAAATCATGCTCTGCATATCTTGCTGTTTGGCCTCCAAATCTTGGGTGAGGCTGGCAACCTGATTTCGCAATTTTGCGGATTCGCGCTTCGCTTTAGTGTTAGCGAAGGCCATGTAGCCAGCGCTGGCGAGTAGAATCACCAACGCGACGATGAAGCTGATCATCATGGGATCAAATCCGCGTTTTGGCGGTTTGATATCGAAGTTTTCGTAAGCGGAGTCTGGGTCCATGAGCTTGATAAAGTTTAATTCTAGCTTTGCCTGAATTTCACCGCGTTTTTGCGAAACGCAAGCTGGCTCTCAATCTCCTTGGACGGTCAATTCTCCAGAATCGGTCAGCCGAATTGTGAAAGCGAGGGAGCATCGATTTTCCTCGTTTGTGAAGAAAACATGGTGCCCGGAAAAACTCGCGAAATCGTCCGCAATGTCGGTCATTTCTAAATTCGATTCGATGTGAACCCAGGTTTGAACGACGTCGGATCGAATCAAAAACTCGGCCAGATTCTGCATCCCAAGTTCCTCGACAACCGCAGAACTAACGAAGCCGATCGATTCCCCCTCCCCTGCTCCGAGACTCGTCGCGTCGACGACATTTAGACCAGCGGGAAACGCCTCCTCGTCGCAAACAACGGCCGTCCGTGCCGGATTGAAATAGAGCAGAGGCTGGGCCGCCACCCGAAACCGTTTTACCGCTTCAACCGCAAGAAAATCAGCGTCAATCTTCGCCTTTTCGTAGCGTTTCGGAAAATCATCCGCACCCGAACCTGAGCGACGATGCTCCTCAAGCACCGAGTCATCCCTGCCTGTTGTGATCGTCATTTTACTAAGCCAGATTCGAACCAAAGAACCTCATCCGCGTTCACGCCGAAAGGACCAGTCAATACCTCCTCGCCAGATTCAAAAACAATCGAGTTTCCGATGCAAATTCGGCCCGCCCAAGGCCCCTCCTCGATCTCCCCGACATTGCTGCAGCCGGCGATCCAAATACCGCTGTCGCGGGTCACCGCTCCGTAGTTTTCACGCCAGATTCCGCCGTAGGGGCTGATGTCAGGATCAAAATCCGCGTCCACTGCCCAGGCGCAGGGCGAGAGGATTCCTTGAACACCCGCCGCAGCCAAATCGCGACCGATCCACTGATTCTCAGCAAACCCGTCAGCACAAATTTGAACCCCGAGTCTCCCGAATTCGGTCTCGGCGATTGCGTTAGCCTCATTTCCACAATCGTAGAGATCGTGAGCGATTTCCAACTCGTTAATTTTCCGGTGTTTCGCCAGCAGCTGCCCATCCCGGTCCAACAGAACTGCCGAGTTAAAAAGCCGTTCATCAACCCGCTCGATGAACCCAGCACAAACGTAAACCCGGCTACTGCGCGCAGCTTTCGCCAGCCGAGAAACCGTTTCCGGATCGACCTCGCCTCTTGCCGACGGATGAGTCCAACCAAAGTCCAGCGCCTCCGGCAACAGCACGATGTCCGCTCCCAATCGCGCCACCTCGGAAATCCGCGCCCCAGCGCGCGCGAGATTTCGATCAGGACGGCCTCCTTCGACTAACATTTGTGCAAGCGCGAGTTTCATGATTGAATCGTCGGATGAATCCGCTTCGACTTTGCCTCACCTCGCTGTTTTTCGCCAGCATTGCCTTCGGCCAGCACGACGCCGAGCGAAATGCGACCCAGGCCATCGCGTTGGGCGACCTCGAAAAGGCCGAGCAGCTGCTGGCGAAATCACAGCCAGACTACGTGGCCGAAGTCGAGTTTGTCCGAATGATGATTGACCTGAAAGCGGGCGAAACTGCCGCAGCAGCGGCTCACGCCCGGACAGCGCTGGAGCGCGGGCTTTCGTTCGATCGATTTCTCGCTGGTCCACGTGAGTTGCTCGAGCCGTTTCACGGAACCGACGAATTCAAGGCAATCGCGGCTGAGCATGAAGGCTCGGCGCTTCTTCACGGCCCAATGCTCGGATCTGTGACCGGTTCAAGCGCAAGTTTCTGGGTCCGAACGGCGGGCGCTTCTACAGTCAAAATCAACACCAGCGGAGGCGTGTCCGAGGCTGTCAAAACCAGCGCGGTGAGCGACTACACCGCTGTCCTGCAAGTCAACGGGCTCGAGCCCGGAACCGAATACACTTACGAAGTTGAAATCGACGGCGAGATCGTTCCGGCTGAGTCCGATTCGTTCTCAACGTTTCCTGAACAAGGTCAGCCCGCAAAGTTTAAAGTCGCATTCGGCGGAGGTGCTGGCTTCGTCCCAAAATGGGAATACATGTGGGACACGATAGGCAAGTTCGAGCCGGACGCCCTATTAATGTTAGGCGATAACGTCTATATCGATCAGCCGCAGCACACGCTTTGCCAGTACTATTGCTATTATCGTAGGCAAGCTCGGCCCGAGTGGCGAAAACTTACCGGGACTACCTCAGTTTATGCGATCTACGATGATCACGATTTTGGAACGAACGACTGCGTGCCTGGACCGGAAATCGACACGCCCGTCTGGAAGCGCGAAGTCTGGAATATTTTCCGCCAGAACTGGGTGAATCCGGCTTACGGAGGAGGCGAAGAGCAGCCTGGATGCTGGCAGGATTTCCAGATCGGCGATGTCCATTTTATCCTCGTCGACGGTCGGTTCTATCGAGATCGAAAAGGCAAAACAATGCTTGGGCCTGTCCAAAAAGCCTGGCTGAAAGAAACTCTCAAAAACTCGAAAGGAACCTTCAAAGTCATCGCCTCTCCCGTGCCTTGGACTGAAGGAATTAAACCCGGCAGCAAAGATCCCTGGGACGGTTACCCAGAAGAACGTGAAGAGATTTTCTCTTTTATTGAGGAGAGCCAGATTGAAGGCGTTTTTCTCATCGCAGCCGATCGTCACCGAACAGATTTGCGGACGACCAAGCGCGAAAACGGCTATGACCTTTACGAATTCGAAAGCTCCCGCCTAACGAATCGGCACACGCATGGAGTCATCAAAACTCCCGGCTTAATCTGGGGCTACAAAGACACTTGCTCCTTCGCTCTGATGAAATTCGATACCACTGCGGAAACGCCGGAAGTTACTTTCGAATGCATCACGATCGACGGTGAAATCCTCCACACCTACACCCTCGGGCTCGACAAATTGAAATACTGAAGTCAGCGCGGCTATTTCAAAATCGGCTCGATAACGATATTGCGGTAACGCACGCTCGTGTGATCGCCTTGGAGAAAAATGGGACCTGGCGCGGTGTCGTCCGCTGAAATGCCGCCGCCGGTGCAGCCTTCGAGCGGTTGATTGTCAATCACGGTCTTCCCATTGAGTTCGACCGTGACATGACGATCGGCTAACGTCAAAACGTAGCGGTTCCACTCGCCGCCGGATTTGCCTGCGTTTTCCGTCGGCAAGATCCGCCCGAAAATCGCACCGGGGCCGGACTTGCCTTGCATCGGGCTATCGCGATCGACGACCTGCGCTTCGTACATCCCACGCAGATAAATTCCGGAATTGCTCTTCGCATCCACGTTGTATTCGATCGTCAGCCGGAAATCCTCGAACGTCTGCTCGGTGACGAGATTTCCGTATTCGCCGTAGGCGCTGAAGTCGGTTTTCGGCGTCTCGTTGACCAAAATTCCGTCTTCCGCGCGCCAGCCATTTTTCTTTTTCGGGTTCGTCAGTTTCCAACCGGCAAGACTCGTGCCGTTGAAAAGTTCAACCGGTTTACCGAACTTGAGCTTCGCCAAATCCGGACGCTTCGGCATCGGCGGCATTTTCTTTCCCGAAAGCGTCATCGTTTCTTTTGCTTCCGGCTTTCCTTCGGCAAAATGCTCGACGCTGAGTTCGAGTGCGCCGCTTTTTGCGATCTTCCCAGTAAACTCGCCCGCAAGAACACGAACGTCATCGGCAATACCGAAAGGTCTCCACTTCCGATTCCATTTGAAGCGAAGAATCCCGCCGTCGATTCGAACTTCGCGCGCTGGCTTCGGATTTCCCACACTCCAGAGCACGCTGACGGCAAGTCCGTCATCGCCATCGCTAACCTGGAGCCAGGCTGGATTTCCGTCAGGCATTTCAAAGGCCCAACTTCCATGAAACGGGCTTTCCGCTCGAATTGATGTGCAGAGGATAAAGCCGGCGAACAAAGTCAGGATCAGTGCTTTCATTTGCTGCTGAATCTGAATCCCCTTCGCGAATTGGCGAGGACGAAACCTATGAAGATTTTCCTACCTGTTTTTCTGGTTCTGCTCGCGCTGGCTCCAGCAGCTGCTGGCGCACCGAATGTGCTTTTCATCGCCATTGACGACCTCCGACCCGAACTTGGCTGCTACGGCGTAGATGAAATTATTTCGCCTAACATTGATCGACTCGCAGCATCCGGCGTCCGGTTTGATCGTGCCTACTGTCAGGTGGCCGTCTGCAATCCGTCGCGCGTCAGCCTCCTGACGGGGCTGCGCCCGGATTCCGCGAAAGTCTGGACGCTCGACGTCCGATTTCGCGACACCGTTCCTGACGTGATCACGCTGCCGCAGCACTTCAAACAGCACGGCTATCGAACGGTTTCTTACGGCAAGATTTTTCACAATCCCTGGCCTGACAACGTCTCCTGGAGCGAGCCTCACGAGTGGCCCAAGGGCTCGAAACTCTGGTCTAAGGATGCGAAAAAGCGCTTGGCTGAGTTCCGAGAGCAGATGCGGGCTGACGGTAAGAGCGAAGCCGCAATCAAGCGGATGCGTGGGCCTGCAACGGAGATTGTCGACATGCCTGATCATGAGCACATCGACGGCGCGATCGCGGAACAGGCTCTTGTCGCGATGCGTCGATTGGCGGGCCAGGATGAGCCGTTTTTTCTCGCAGCTGGCTTCGTTCGGCCTCACCTGCCTTTCGTCGTTCCTCGGAAATATTGGGAGCTCTACGATCGCGAAAAAATCCCGCTTGAGGACGCGACGCTGCCCGCAGGTGCTCCGGATTTCGCAATGAACACGATGTACGAACTCCGTGATTACATGGACTTCGCGGGCACTGCCGATCCTTGTAGCGGCTCGCTTTCGCTGGCGCAACAGAGGGAGTTGAAACACGGCTATCATGCCTCGGTTAGCTTCATCGATGCGCAGGTCGGTCGGTTGCTGAATGAGTTGGAAACCCTTGGGATCGCCGACGATACGATCGTCGTGCTTTGGGGCGATCACGGCTGGAAACTCGGCGATCTCAACAGCTGGTGTAAGCAGACGAACTACGAAATCGACACCCGCGCGCCGCTGATCATTCGTGCCCCTGGCTCCAAAGGAAATGGTAAGGCCACACGCTCGCTGGTTGAGTTTGTCGACGTCTACCCGACTTTGTGTGAACTCGCCGGCATCCAACAAGCGGATCATCTTGAAGGCGGTAGCCTTGTCGAGATTCTGAACGATTCAGCTCATGAGGTAAAAGACGCCGCCTTCAGCCAGTTTCGGCGGAGAAGCGGGGCGGACGACCTCATGGGTTACGCGATGCGGACTGACCGATATCGATATGTCGAGTGGATCGATCGAGAGACGCGAAAGCCGATCGCCCACGAACTTTACGATCACGAAACGGATCCTAGCGAAGCCAAAAATATCGCAGCCGACCACCAGCAGCTGCTGACTGTGCTGAGTTCGCAGCTTTGGAAGACGCTGCCCGAGCCGCCGAAATTCACGGCACCAAAACCCAAACGGCCTGTGCTTCGCTTTCAAAATGAGCGCGATGAGACGCTCATCGTCCACTGGCTGGCAGACGATGGCAAGCCGCGCAAAGCTGGCGAGATCAAGCCCGGCGGGAGCTTGCGCCAGAACTCGACGAAGGGGCATCGCTTCCGAATTGAAGGCACGAAAAGCGATTTCCGGCGCGTTGTTCGCGTGACCAAAAAAGATGAGACGATCGTGCTCGCCGCTACCCCGGCCAAAGCGGAACGACCCAACATCGTGGTCATCATGGGGGACGACTGGTCGTGGCCGCACGCTGGAATTCTCGGCGATCCCGTCGTCAAAACGCCGACGTTTGACCGGATTGCTCGCGAAGGGGTGCTCTTTGAAAACGCGTATGTTTCTTCGCCGTCCTGCACGCCTTCGCGGTTTGCGGTCGCGACGGGTCAGTACCATTGGCGGCTCGGCGAAGGCGATAGTCTCGGCGGCTCGCTCGCTACGGAAACTCCGGTCTATCCAGATCTGCTGGCTGACGCAGGTTATGAAACCGGTTATTGCCGAAAGGGCGCCGGTCCGAGCAAGCACGTTTATCGAGGAAACGATCCGTTTGGACCGCGCTTTAAAGATTTCGACGAGTTCTTCGAGCAACGAGAATCAGGTACGCCATTCTGCTTCTGGTACGGTGCCGGCGAACCTCACCGGCCATACGATTGGCAAGCGAGTCTCGAGAGCGAAATGGATCTGGCCAAAATCGCCGTGCCGGCTTGTCTGCCTGACAACGAAACTGTCCGAACTGACATCGGAGATTACTATTTGCGGGTCCAGAAGCTGGATCAACTCGCTGGTGAGATCGTCGCGCGCCTGGAAATGAATGGCGAACTGGAAAACACGATTGTCGTGATGACGGGCGACAACGGCATGCCCTTCCCACGATGCAAAGCCACTCTTTACGATCTCGGCACGCGCGCGCCGCTCGCGATTCGATGGGGCGGAGCGAAGGGTGCTCGAACCGTCGGAGGTTTCGTTTCGCTAACGGATCTTGCGCCGACTTTCCTGGAGGCTGCGGGCGTTCCGATCCCTTCGGTGATGACCGGAGTTTCTCTGATTCCTCAGCTGCAAGGCGAAAAATCCACAACCCGCGATTTTGTCCTCACCGGCCGCGAGCGGCACGTCTATCCGTGGCCAGCGCGCGCAATCCGAACGCCGGACTTTCTCTTAATCCGAAACTTCGACCCAGCAACCTGGCCAACTGGAGTCGCCTCGAACCGGGTTCCAAATTATGACTTCTCGAAAACACCTTGGCCGACGACACCGGGCGCATTTTCTTGGAATGTGGATCCCTCACCGACTAAGCAGTCGATGCAATTTCATTTCGAACATCCGCTGACTCATCTCGCATTCACCCTGCCGCCAGAAATTGAGCTTTACGATCTAGGCCGCGATCCAGACCAAATGAAAAATGTCGCGGCCGATCCTGGCTACTCAGACGACTTGGATCGACTCTCTCAGATGCTGACCGAAAATCTTCGAAAAACCGGCGATCCCAGAACGACTCCATGAAATCTTTTGTCCTAACAGAAACCCACAAACCACTCGAAATCGAAGAGCGACCCGGCCTCGAACCCGCTCCCGGCGAGGTCGTCGTTCAGCTCAAAGCGGCCGCGCTGAATCGCCGTGATTTCTGGATCACTCAAGGAATGTATCCGGGAATCGAGCTGCCGATCGTGCTCGGCTCGGACGGCGCTGGCGTGGTCTCAAAAATCGGAGCCGGCGTCGATTCATCGTGGCTGAGCAAGGACGTCATCATCAATCCGGGCTTCGATTGGGGCTCTTCGGAATCGGCGCAAGCGGACGAGTTCACGATTCTTGGTTTGCCGCGTAACGGGACGTTCGCCACCGAGGTTTCTGCACCGGTTTCCCAGCTCCATCAGAAGCCAAGCGGGCTCGATTGGAAATCAGCAGCTGCTGTCCCGCTCGCAGGCGTTACGGCCTACCGAGCCGTCTTCAGCCAGGGAAAACTCGCAGCAGGCGAAACGGTCCTGATCAGCGGAGTCGGCGGCGGCGTAGCGACCTTCGCGCTGCAATTTGCGGTCGCGGCGGGGGCTGAGGTCTGGGTGACTTCCTCGTCAGCTGAGAAAATCGAGCGCGCTGTCGGCCTCGGCGCGAAAGGCGGGTTCAACTATCGAGAAGACGGTTGGGAGAATACTTGTCCGCCTGCTGATTTGATCATCGACAGCGCTGCCGGGTCGGGTTACGCGAATCTTGTGGCGCTGGCCGCCCAAGGCGGGCGAATTGTGAATTACGGATCGACCACGGGGCCGCCGGAGAAGCTCGACATGTTCAAAGTCTTCTGGAAACAGCTCAGCTTGATTGGATCGACGATGGGCTCTCCAACCAACTTTGCCGGGATGCTTAGCTTTGTCGAAAAACACAAAATCGAGCCCGTCATCGATGCGACGTTTCCGCTTGAGGACTGCAATCGCGCGCTTCAGCAAATGGAGAGTTCGCCGCAATTCGGAAAATACGTTCTCCAGATCGCCTAAGCGAAAATCAGGCTCACCCGCCCGCGTTGTGCGAGCGAGTGAGCCTGTCCAAACCGACTATTCTTCAGTTACGACGCGGAATCGCAACATCGGGACGCGCTTGCGCCTCACCGATGCGGCCAAACTTGCGCGCAGCGTGCCGGAAGCGGCGTTCAACGCGGCGTGGATCCGATCGAGTTGATCAGCATCCGCACAGCGCGTTGTGACGACGACTTGCAGAACTTGCGCTCCGCTCACCGGCCGAACTTCGCAAACCGAAACGCCCTCAAGCGTCGGATCGGCAACATCGATCGCGATTGCGAGATCGAGCGCCCGCCGCGCCTCTTTGCAGAGTCGCCGAGCGGAGTGATTCGGTTTGTATGCGTACTGCGATCGATCCTCGCGGTTAGGATTTTCGCCATCGCCTTCGCGTAGCGTCTCGCAGACATCCTGATGGTCGACGAGAAGATTCTTCTTCTTTTTCATAACAACAAATGCGTTAGTTTTCAGACTGAGTTCGAGAGAACTCGGGAAAGACGGAAAACGGCGCAGTTCGGCTGAATCGCGGGACTCGTTACCGAACCGCGTCAAGCCGCAAAGGGCGGGAGAAAAAGAATCTGTGGAGCAAAATCGAGCATGATCGCCTCCTCGTTTGATGAGGAGGGATATTCGGCCGAAGCTCGCGTTCTGCAAGCGCTTGATTCCAGAACCAATCAGGGAACGGCAAGCGTATTCAGGATTTCCTGAATGATCTGTTCGCTGGTCACGTTCTCCGCTTCGGCTTCGTAAGTCAGGAGAATCCGGTGACGCAGAACGTCGTAAGCGAGGTCCTTGATGTCCTGCGGAATCACAAATCCGCGCCCAGCGAGGTAGGCCCGCGCGCGAGCCGCCAGCGTCAGATTGATCGTGCCACGAGGCGAAGCACCGGACCGAATCAGCGGCTTGAGACGCTCGTTAACGACCTCCGGATAGCGCGTCGCATGAATAATGTTAACGATGTAATTCTTAATCGAATCATCGATGTAAATCGTATTCACCAAGCCGCGCGCTTCGAGAACTGTCTCCGGCGTCACGATCTGCTGAGTCTCCGGCGGCTTAGCCGAAGTTGACATCATGTCCAGAATCTGGCGCTCTTCTTCCGGCGACGGATAGCCGACCGTCACCTTCAGTAAAAATCGGTCGAGCTGCGCTTCTGGAAGCTGGTAAGTCCCCTCCTGATCGATCGGGTTCTGCGTCGCGAGCACAAGGAACGGATCCGGGAGTTTGTAGGTGTTTTCGCCGATCGTAACCTGCCGTTCCTGCATCGCCTCAAGCAACGCACTCTGGACCTTGGCCGGGGCGCGGTTGATTTCGTCCGCGAGGATCAGGTTCGAGAAAATCGGCCCGAGCTTAGGCGAAAACTCGCCGTCATTCGGATTGTAAATCATCGTGCCGAGCAAGTCAGCCGGCAGCAGATCGGGCGTGAACTGGAATCGTTGGAAATCGACGGCGAGACAGCCGCTGAGAGCTTTAATCGTCAGAGTTTTGGCCAGACCGGGAACGCCCTCGAGCAAAACGTGGCCGTTGGCAAGCAAACCGACGAGCAACCGATCCACCAGCAGCTGCTGGCCGATGAGAACCTTCGCCATCTCGGCTTTCAGCTCATCGACCCAGCCGGATTGCGCTTCGATCTGCGCGGTGAGCGCGTTGGTGTCGACCTGGTGCGCGGAGCTGGATTGATGCGGCGGCGGGGGAGTTTTCGATACGAGTTTCGGCATGACTGAGTGGGAAGTCGGCAATCTGTCTAGAGTTCGGGAAAGATCAAATGGATGCTCGGCCCGATAATTGCCTACGGCGATGCTCAACGCCAAATCGCTGACGATCGGGCCCCTCCGTTTCGGCGTCTCCGACCTTCAAGTGAACCCGAGTCATCGCGCGCACCAAAGCCTTGAAGGCGGCGTTTTGCGGCACCGGAGGTCCGCGATTCAGCAGATTCGCTGCGCTTCAAACCACCCGCCCTCGACCGGGAACTCGCACCTGGTCAGGCCCTCGGTGACCGTCTCGTCCAGCTTCGCGCTCAGCTAAAGAGAAAGCCGCTTGGTCTCGGGAAGATCCAGCCTTGAGTCCCCGCAAAGGCCTCCGTCGTGGGCACAAACCCATTCGACGGAATTAAAACCGGGTTCCGGCCGTTTGGGCGCATCTCGACGGTAAATCCAACAGTTACTGGCTGGAGCAACCTTGCACCAGCGGTCAAACGGCTGCCCGGAATCTCAGCGAAGCTTGATTGTCCGATATGATAAAAACCATATCGGGCAATCAAGATGAGTCGACCGTAAAGCAGATTATAACAAAAAAGAGTGGCTTTATTCTGTGCCCTGCATTGCGATTAAATCCACTACACCCTCGTTACCAGCGCCTTACATAAAGGTGCCTAATGTCGGATTTGTGATATCAGTTCTCCTGACTTGATATGACTTCGAACTAATAACACTGTTCTCCCAAGAAATTCCCATGCGATGCGTGACCGACATAGAAGTCTCCGAATGGTTGTGCGAACGTTCGGTGCCCGAAGATCCGTATCGCGGCGATACGACTCCGGATCACTACGTCCAGTTCTACACTCCATCAGCGCATCGGCGACTGGATGCGTTTGTGCGACACTATTACGAACGGATCATTCCTGATTCAGAGACGATGGTTCACATGACTGACTGGGGGCTCTACCTGCCGAGCGAGATGATCGCGATTGTGGGGGTTCGTTCGAGCATCGATGAGAAGCGACGGCTGATAGATGCCCCGGGCCACTGGATGACTTCCGCTGAGAACGAGACGGGCATATCGCTTCTCAGTCTCTCCGCGTCGTTTGCTTGGAGTTCCTACCTGTATTGCCCAACTCAGCGATCAACACTTTATAATTGGGAGGGAGAAATATTTGATTTTTGGACAGATAGCGTTGCCGCCGTCGATGAGCTGAAGTTGATCATGAAACAATTCGGCCTCGCCGAAACAGCCAAGGGAGAACAAGACGCTGGACACCTAGACCTGACCCGCCGCGAGTCGGATACGTGATGGCAATACGAAGCTTTAGCCTTCAATCAATGCTCGCCCTCAGGTCCGGTCTGGGTCGGCTTTTGCGTTATCCAAAACAGACCCGATGATTCGATGGGATGCGAAATCAGTCGAAAAGATAATCGGAGCAGAATTCGCTCTGCTTGATCATCAGGAGAAACCATTCGAATTCCGCGAAGCAAATTTCGAGGTAGGAGCCCTGAAATATTGTTTAAGCATCTGTCCTGTTACCGAACATGTTTGGTTGAGGGCAGATTCTCAAAAACCTGATCAAGCAGTCCCTGCATTTGAATTTTCGTTCCGCTGTGATCGTATACGAACAGGATCTGGTGGATACAATTCAGAAGCAGTTTACTTCGACTTCAGCGGTGGCTGCAGCACCATTTCGACCAAGCACTACCGATTGGTTTTAGATCGCCTTCCCTCCGGAAGTCTCTATATTTGGCCGATTATTGGCAGTTCCGACGCGCCTCTAGAGGACTCCACGCAGTAATCCAAAACTAGGCTAATCGGGTAGGAACGGGGTTTGAACCCGCTCCCCCCACACCACCCGGCATGCGGGTCCGCACCGGGCGGTTCCCATCGCTCAAGTTGCCCTGAGTTTGCCCTGAGTTTGCCCGGCTTCGGGCCGTCAGGGTAACGAATGGATACCCATTGCTTTTCAATCGACGGCACTCCCTGATCGCTCAACCATTGGTTGGTGATCGCACG
>JBLHKS010000047.1:0-40218 GCA_047620505.1 Verrucomicrobiales bacterium
CTCGCTGCTGGATTCGCAGGTCGAGCGGAGAGGGTTCGTTGGGAGCTCGGAGGTCGAGAGTCGGGGGGAGGAGGGACGACGCAGGCATTGGGGGGCTGACGGGGATGAGTCGGCAGATTGTAGAACAATTGATCGTAATGCAAGAAAAGTTGTCGATTGTTCAGAAAAAATACAAAATTGGTCGCGCGGCGGTTTCGGTTTCCAATCTCAAAGCATGAGTTTGGAATGTTGACTCCTGTCTCTTTCGTCATCGATCAGCCGGAGTCTTGAGTTCTGAACCCAATGTCGGCCTTGCGCAAAAACGCGGTCGTGTTCATGGTGAGCGGCCCATGGAGATCACTTTTCAATACACCGGACAGCTGGCAAATGTGGTCGGCGCATCCGAAGAAACGGTCGAACTCGGCGACGATCCGACGCTCAAACCGGCGATCGACCAGCTCGCCCAGCGCCATGGCGAGAGCTACGCAAATCTTGTTCTCGACGGCGCTGGCAATCTCCGCCCGTCGCTGCTCGTGGTCGTCGATGGCGAGCAGGCCGATGGCGACAGGGCGAATCTCGACCTGAGCGGCGTGAAGACGATCATGCTCATGACTCCGATCGCGGGCGGATGAGCGACTCCGTTCTCAGCGAGCAGGATCGCGCGATTTACGAGTGGCAGCTCGACGTGCCGGGCTTCGGCGAGGCGGGTCAGGCGAAGCTTCGGCAGTCGACGGCGCTGATTTCGCGCTGTGGCGGGCTGGGCGGACCGCTCGCGTTCAGTCTAGCAGCTGCTGGTTTCGGAAAACTGATTCTCGCGCATGGCGGCGACCTCCGGCCGGACGATTTGAACCGGCAAATTCTGATGCGGCATGACGGAATTGGGAAGCCGAGGATCGAAAGCATGCAGGCGACGTTGAAGGCGTTTAATCCGGGCGTCGAAGTCGAGGTCGTTAGTCAAAATATCAGCGAATCGAATGCGGCTGACCTTGTCGGGAAGGCCGATATCGTTTTCGGTGCGGCGCCACTCTTTGAAGAGCGACTTCTGCTCAATCGCGAGTGCGTCCGCCAGCGTAAACCGCTGATCGACAGCGCGATGTATAACTTGGAAGGCCACGTCGTCTCGATCCTTCCGGGCGAATCTCCCTGCCTCGCCTGTCTCTACCCGGAGATCCCGCCGAACTGGAAAAGACGCTTCCCGGTGCTCGGCGCGGTTTCCGCTTTGACCGCAAATATCGGAGCGATGGAGGGGATCAAGTTGCTAACCGGACTTGGAACCGCGAACATCGGAAAGATGATTTATTTTGACACGGCGACGATGCGTTTTCAGCATATCGCTTTGAAACGAAATCCAACCTGCGAAATATGCGTTCTCTGATTCTGAATTCTTTCTGCCTGATGGCAATTCTCAGCCTTAGCGGTTGCGGTGGAGGAGGCGATTCCGGCAAAACTCTCGTGATGTTTTGCGCCGCCGGAATGAAGAAGCCGGTGGAGGCGATTGCGAAGCAGTACGAGGAAGAGTACGGCGTGAAAATCGAGCTTCAGTATGCTGGTTCCGGCGATCTTCTGGCGACTCTTCAGATCGTCGAAAGGGGCGACATTTATCTCGCTGCGGACTCGAGTTACACCGAGAAGGGGAAGGAAAAAGGGCTCATCGCGGAGACTATGACCGTCGGCTACATGTTAGCTGGCTACGGTGTCGCGACGGGGAATCCCAAGGGGGTGACTTCTTTGGCTGATCTTCAACGGGAAGACTTAAAGGTCGCGATTGGCGATCCAGATGCGACGTCCGTCGGCAAGTTTACGAAGAAGATTTTGTCGAAGCACGGCGCTTGGGAGAATTTCAAGCCGACGACGATGTTTCCGACCGTTAACGAGCTTGCGAACGCGATCAACGTCGGGTCGATCGACGCTGCGATTCTCTGGGACGCGATGGCGAATCAAATTGAAGAGGTTGATTTCATTCACCTGCCGGAGTTCGATTCCGAGAAAAAAGACATCACCGTCGCGGTGGTCAAATCAACGAAGCAGGCGACTGAGGCGCTGAGATTTTGCCGTTACCTGACCGCTCACGACAAGGGGCTGAAAACTTTCAAAGCCGACGGCTATGAAGTGATCGAAGGTGACGTGTGGGCCTTGGAGCCGGAACTCTCTCTCTTCAGCGGCGCGATGTTGCGTCCGGCGATTGAAGAAAGCATCAAAGTATTCGAGGAGCGCGAGGGCGTTAAAATCAACACGGTTTACAATGGCTGTGGTGTGCTGGTGGCGAACATGAAAGCCGGTTCGACTCCGGATGCCTATTTTTCCTGTGACGTGAAATTTCTCGACATGGTTCAGGATCGATTTCGACCTTCGACTCTTGTTTCGGCGAACGAGATGGTCCTTCTCGTTGCCAAAGGAAATCCGAAGAATTTGAAGGTTCTCGCCGATCTGAAAAACCTTGGCTTGAGAATTGGGTTAGCGCACGCGGAGAAATCTGCGCTCGGATATTTGACCAAGGTCATGCTCGAAACCGAAGGCGTTTACGAACCGATTATCGCGTCTGGAAATCTGAAAGTCGACTCGCCGACCGGCGACTTTCTTGTAAATCAGATCAAGAGCGGTTCTCTCGATGCTGTGATCGTTTACAAGAGCAACGCGATGGCGGCTTCCTCGACTTTGGAGGACTTCGACCTCGTCGAAATCGGCAAGCCGGAAGCGATCGCCGAGCAGCCGTTCGCTGTCGCCAAAGACTCCGGCCATCAGCAGCTGCTGGAGCGGTTTCTCGACACTTGTGTCGGAGAAGAGGGCAAAAGCGACTTCCTGAAGTATGGCTTTCGTTGGGAGTTAGCGAACTGATTGACCGTGGCCTCTTCCGCACCACGAGCCGGTTCTGATAAACCATTCGTCGCCGCTTTGGTGGCGATGGCGAGCATGTATTTGCTCCTGATTCTGGCGATGATCGGTGCTGACATCGCCTTCGCTGCTTTTAAGATCGGCTGGACGCCAACTCACGAGTGGATTTACGAGGTCGAGGACGGGGGAAAAGTCGAAGTTCAGCAAGAAGACAAGATTCTCGAAACCTGGATTCAGGGCAGGGATTTTGTAGACGCTTCGGAACTGGCGGAGCAGTTGAATGCGTCTTCCTGGCCGGAAAAAGTTGTTGTCGGCGGAAATCGAATCGTCCTGTCTTCCGAGCCTGAACTCGACCTGATCGTTGGAGATACGCCGGCCAAATTCGAGTGGAAGCAGAGCGAAATCCTGCAGATCCTGACTGACGATGGTCTTCGTTCGTCGATCATTCTGACGCTGTTTTCCTGCACGGTAACCGCGATCTTGTCGATACTTTTCGCGGTCCCAACTGGATACCTGCTTTCGCGCTACAATTTCCGAGGCAAGACCTTGGTCGACGCGATTCTGGACATCCCGATCGTCCTTCCTCCGTTGGTCATCGGGCTAAGCCTCTTAATCTTGTTCAACCAGATGCCGACTAAGGAACACAGCCTTGAGAAAGGCCTTAATTTTCTTGGAATCGAAGTTACCTACCAGGTTTCGGCCGTCATTCTTGCGCAATTCTCGGTCGCTTGCGCCTTCGCAGTTCGGACCATGCGAACGACGTTCGATCAAATCAGTCCGCGAACGGAGCAGGTCGCCCAGACGCTTGGCTGCAGCCGCGGGCGGGCGTTTTTCACGATCGTGATCCCTGAATCCTGGCGCGGAATCTCGACTGCCGGAACGTTGGCCTGGACGCGGGCGATGGGCGAGTTCGGGCCGATTCTTGTCTTCGCCGGAACGATGGAAGGCCGAACCGAGGTGCTCAGCAGCACGGTGTTTTTGGAGATCACGGCCGGAAATCTCGAGGGAGCCGTGATCGTCTCAATCTTGATGGTCACGATTGCGATGCTCGTCCTGATCGCCGTTCGCAGTTGGGATCGCGGCAACCAGAAAGGGCTCTACAATGGTTGAAGTTAAATCGTTAGCCGTTCGGGCGGGTGAATTCCAGATCTCAGACGTATCGTTCGAGATTCCGACCGGTCAGTACGGCGTTCTCATGGGAAAAACCGGATGCGGTAAAACAACGATCCTCGAGGCGGTTTGCGGACTTAAAAATATCGTTAGTGGCCAGATTTTGCTGATGGGAGAGGACGTGACTCACAGATCTGCGGCGCAGCGCGGGATCGGATTCGTTCCACAAGACGGAACGCTTTTTTCCACGAAAACAGTCCGCTCGCACCTTGCTTTTGGTCCGAAAATTCAAAAATGGAGCACCGAAGCGATCGACGAGCGAGTCGATGAGCTGGCTGGCGAGCTGGGAATCACACATTTGCTCGATCGCAAGCCACACGGACTCAGCGGCGGCGAATGCCAGCGAGTTTCGTTAGGTCGAGCGCTCGCGTTCCGCCCCAAATTGCTGTGCCTTGACGAGCCGTTGAGCGCTCTGGACGAGGACACACATGAGGAAATGATCGATCTGATCAAACGCCTGACCAAAGAGCATGGCGTGACCGCGCTTCACATCACCCACAGTCTGCGTGAAGCCGAAGCGATGGCCGACCGGATCTTCGTGATCGAAGATGGTGTCCTTTCCGAACGACCTCAGCCGGAAAAGCCGTATGAGATTCCGGATTTCCGTGGAATGTATCCAGACCTGTTTAAGCGAGGCGAAGAAACTTCTTCTCAGTGAAGTGCCGTTTGAATTAGCCCAAGTTTAAACGAGAGATTCCAAATGAAACAAGCCGCTTGGGCTTTGATTTTTTCCGTTTTCGCCGGGGCCGCGCTTGGCGAAGAGCCAGCCGTGTCCACATCCGGTTGGAAGCTCAATGGGCTCGCCAAAGCGCGATTTGAATTGAGCGGAACCGAGAGCCGGAACAATCCGCTTCGTCAGCAGCTGCTGGCTCCGTTTTCCGGCGACGAGCTCTTCGTTCGCTACCTAGTCCGCTACGACGCGAGCACCATCGACACTCCAGTCGAGGATGAGGGCGAGTTTTTTGTGCTGTGGTTAGACCAAGCTGAAGGCGGCGAAACATCCAATCATAGCGGGGGAGTTCCCAATCTCGGGATCCACGTTTTAGGTGAGGCGAATCATTTCATGGCGCGTTTTGGATCGGGTGGAGAAAAATTCGGTCCGGAGTTAGTCGGCGACCGCGACTTCCTCGTGGTCGGTCGGCTTTGGAAGTCGTCGCCTGGAACCAGCGAGCCCTTCGATCAACTCGATCTCTGGGTTGATCCCGATTCCGTTGCCGAGTTTTCTCCGGCGGCTTCGGTCAAGAGCCCAAAGTCGATTTCCGAAGTCCGCTGGATCGGGTTTTCGACGGGCGCAAAAACCGAGGTGGACGATCGGATTGAGGTCTGGGACATCGACGTCGCGAGTACTTGGGAAGGGATTCTTGGCCTGCCTCCAAAAACTGAGCCAACTGCGCCGCCGCTCGAAAAAAGCATTGATTTCGTCGAACAGGTTTACCCAATTCTGGAGAGCCGCTGCTTCAAATGTCATGAGGGCGAGGATGCGAAGAAGGGCATTCGCCTGGACGCTCTTGACGAGGTTTTGAATCGAACCGATCGGCTTTTGGAACTCGTCGCCGCCCACGAAATGCCGCCTGAAGATGAAGGTGAGCCGCTTAGCCTAACAGGGATCGCGACGCTGCGCACCTGGATCGACGAAGGCTTGGATTGGAGCGAGGACTTGCTGCCTACGCCAATTCCCAAAACGGATCACTGGGCGTTTCAGCCGATCCTAAGCCCGGAAATTCCACAAGTTCGAAACTCCGATTGGGTTCGAACGCCGGTCGACAATTTCATCGCGCGGCGTCACGAATCGCTCGGTCTCAAGCCCGCTCCGGAGGCCAACACAGAGACTCTTGCACGGCGAATTTCGCTCGACCTGACCGGTCTGCCGTCGATGGAAAACCGAACGGTCGATGAACTCCTCACAAGCTCGGCTTACGGCGAGCGTTGGGGGAGATTTTGGCTCGATGTCGCTCGCTGGGCCGAAAGCAACGGGCATCAGCACAACCGAGACCGGCCTTACGCCTGGCGATATCGGGATTACGTGGTTGATGCTTTCAAGAATGATAAGCCGTTCGATCAATTCATTCGTGAGCAGCTCGCTGGAGATGAAATCGATTCTGCGAGAGACGAAAATCTCATCGCAACCGGCTTCCTCGCCGCAGCGCGCTACAGCGGCAATGAACTCGATAAGGACATCCAGCGAAACGACATTCTCGTCGATGTGACGAACACGACAGCGTCGGCATTTCTGGGCCTAACCGTCGAATGCGCCCAGTGCCACACGCACAAATTCGATCCGATTTCGATCCGGGATTACTATCGGATGCAGGCCGTTTTCGCGAAAGCTCAGCCGGGAAATCTCGTCCTCGCAGTTCCCGATGAGGGTCGAGCGCTGGTTCGAGAGCGCTGGCGGATTTTTGACGATGTTCACGCGCGGATCGTCGCCGTGAAACGCAAACAGGGAACACCCGAGCCGATTTACGTGATTCCTAAGAGCGTGATTTCAGGAATGAGACCGGAAGAAAAAAAGCGATTCGACGAACTCGAAGCAGAGATCGCGAAGCTCCCCCAAACCTGGGCTTACGCGGCTCCGGACCAGCAGCTGCTGGTTGCACCGCACACGATGCGCTGGCCGTTGCCGAAGAATCCAGCTGGCGACACTTTCCTTCTGGTTCGCGGCGAAGTGAAATCCAGAGGGCCGGAAGTCGAGCCCGGTTGGCCAGCGGTTTTCGGCCCGACGCCGTCGAATTCCGAGAAACCGCGATTGGCGTTTTCGGAGTGGCTTACAAACCCGGAAAACCCGCTAACGGCTCGGGTCTGGGTGAATCGAATCTGGCAATGGCACTTCGGCCGCGGGATCGTCGAAACCTCCGCTGATTTCGGAACGCAGGGAACCGAACCGTCTCATCCGGAGTTGCTCGACTTCCTCGCCAGCGAACTGATCTCGTCAGGCTGGAGCACTCGGCATGTCCATCGGTTGATCGTCAATTCAGCGACCTACCGGCAATCCTCGACGTTCTCTGCTGCGAGCGCCGCGATCGATCCGGACAACCGCGCTTTCTGGCGATGGACTCCGCGTCGACTCGAAGCCGAGGCGGCCCGAGATTCGATTCTGGCAGTGTCAGGCTTGCTTGACTCAAGCCGTGGAGGCCCAAGCGTTGAGCACGATTCCAAGCGCCGAAGTCTCTATTTAAAGCAGAAGCGCGACCACCTGCCGCATCAGCAGCTGCTGTTCGACAGCGGTGCCGGCGTTGTCAGTTGCTCGCGCCGACGAGTCTCGACGACCGCTCTGCAGCCGCTTTGGTTGATGAACAGCGAGTTCGTGCAGGAGGCGGCGGAGAAACTTGCCGGTCGCTCGGATTCCATCGAGGAGGCGATTCGGCTGGCTTACGGCCGCGAGCCTGAGGCGGAAGAATTGGCTTTGTTAGGCCAACTTGAAGAGGAATCTGGTTTGGCCAGCGTCTGCCTCGCCCTGCTGAATTCGAGCGAGTTTCTCTACATTCCTTAGATCAATTCCTGAATCAATTGCCGCTCTTCTAACGCGTAGCGCGGCCTGCCGCTGAAGTCGTCGAAAGTGATTCCGGCGTCGATCCCAAGATGATGGTAAACCATCGCCTGAACGTTCTGAGGTCGATAGGGCGCCGCGATCGGATCAGACCCGATCTTGTCCGTCGCTCCGATGGCCTGGCCCATTCGATAATCGCCGCCAGAAAGCAGCGCGACGCCGGCTCGAGGCCAGTGGTCGCGCCCGCCAGTGCCGTTGATCTTTGGGGTCCGGCCAAATTCGCCCATCGCGACGACGAGCACGCGCTTGTTCAGTCCGCGCGAATGGAGATCGTCGATCAACGCCGGCAAGGCCTGGTCAAACTCGGCGCAACGCGGCGTGATTCGTTTAACGAGATCCTTGTGATCGTCCCAGCCGCCCATCCGGACGGTGACGAAGGGCACGTCGGCCACTTCGATCAAGCGGCGCGCGAGAAGCATGCGTTGGCCGAGCGTGTGGCGGCCGTAGCGATCCCGAATTGCGTCTGGCTCAGCGGCGATGTCGAGCGCCTGACGCGCTTGCTCGCCCGCGACGAGGTCGAAGGCTTGGCGATTGAACGCGTCGATCGATTCGGCGGCGTCAGCCTTCTCGAATGATTGCTGAGCCCGATCGAGGTCCGTGAGTAGGCCGCGTCGATCTTCAAGTCGGCCGACATTCAAGCGCTTGTCGAGCGTGAGGTTGCGAATCGCGAATTCATCCGTGTTCGGATCCGCGTTGACCGCGAAATGTCGATGTTTTCCGCCCAGCCAATGCGGTCCGCCGTAAGCTTTCCGGTCCGGCAAAGTCACGAACGCCGGAATCCCGGCCGCAGTCGGCCCGCGCACAGCCGAGACGATCGATCCGATGCTCGGCATTTCGCCGACAAGCGAATTGCGCGAATTCTTAAGATCATAACCGGTCTCAACGATGTGCTCAGCGATGTGGCTGGCCTGCTCGTGGTGAATCGATCGAATGATTGCGAGTCGGTCCATGATCTTAGCCTGATTCGGCAATAATTCGGAGAACTGGACGCCATCCACGTTCGTGCCGATCGCACCGAAATTCCCCCGGATCGCTGAGGTCGCTTCCGGCTTAGGATCGTATGTTTCGAACTGCGAAGGTCCGCCACCCAGGGTGATAAAAATGACCGAAGTGTCCCGGCGCTCGTCTGGCAGCTGCTGAGCCCGGGTCCGCAGGATCGACGTCAAACTTAGCGCGCCGATTGCGCCAATCGCGTGGCGGCGGTCGAAAACGTGGCTTTGCATATATCGATCACGACTTCAGCGCGGGCGGTCTTTCGCGTCGACCATCACTGGTGATCAGACCATCGCGGTCCGCACGCCGAATTAAGGCGAGGCGAGTTCGGTGATTTTCGCGTCGATCGCCTTAACCGTGTTCGCCCAGAGATCGTCGATCAACTCATCGACGCTGGCGTTGTCGCTATTCTCGGCTCTCGCCACGCCGTGAGCCAGGATTGTGAGAGTTTTGGTGTCGACGAGGGTCACTGCACAGGAGGTTTCGCCGCTCTCAAAAGTTGCCTTCGCGCCTCCTTTGGCACTTGGGGCGAAATCTCCGATTTCAGGTTCCACAATCCCGATAAAAGAGGCGACAGCCACGATCGAGCCGTTAAACGGGGCTACTACGTCTGCGATTTCTTTCGCTGCTTCCTCGGTAAAGTCTGCGCTTTCTTGATCCTTGCTCCATTCAAGCAAATCACGCAGATTCGACGCTTGGTAAGCAGACCCGAAAACCCCTCGCTCTCCGTCAATCAGATCGTAGCGCCAAAGAGTTTTAATCCCTTTACTGTCGACGGCTTTGGCGATCGCTTGCTCATCGATTGGCGGCCAATCGGAGGTGGAAACCAGCTTGTTAAGACCTGTCAGGACGCGTTCCGCGGATGCGATCTCGGCTGCGTGATCTTTGAATGCTTTGGCGACTTCCGCCGGAGATTGCGGCTCCATCTGATCGTTCGCTTTGTGAAACTGGATTTTGTCGAATGCAACTTTTCCGCCAAAGCCCAGAGCGGCCAGGACGATCAGTCCGCCAAAAACCTTCTTTCCCTTGCCGCCGCCGCCTCCGTTACCCGAGACGTATTCGACTTGTTGCTGCTGCTGCTGCTGATTTTCTTCGCTCATGCCCGAAGGCTCGGCTCAACCAGGGGGAGACTCAAGCGGTTCGTTTATTATCGAAACAGGGCTCCTGCATAACCGACGACGCTCCGGAAATTGCCGTTGATCCGAGCACTGGTTCAGCTCGCCTTGGGCATTCCCGAGAGCGCTACGCGCCTTTCTTGTCCGTCAATTGAGACTTGCTTAAAGCACTAGTGCATCATCTGGAAACCACGCATAGCGGCACATTTCCGGAGATATTTTTGTGGGCTTCGCGCGTTGCATTCTCCAAGGTAAATTCATGAGCTTCAGTATCGGACAGGGAAACACACCACTCATTCAAGCGCGTCGGATTGGTGAGGCGGTCGGGCTCAAGCAGCTTTGGCTTAAGCTGGAGGCGACGAACCCGAGTGGATCTTACAAGGACCGGTTTGCGGCGGCGGCGGTGGACGGGATGCTGAAGGCGGGGCAGACGGAGTGCATCGCGACGTCGAGCGGCAACACGGGGGCGGCGTTGGCTGCGTGTTGTGCGGCGGCTCAGATTCGATGCCGGATCGCGGTGGTGGAGGGGGCTCCGGATGCGAAATTGCAGCAAATGCAGGCTTATGGGGCGGAGGTTTTTCGGGTGAGGCAGTTCGGGGTGAGCGCATCGGTGTCGAACGATGTTTTCGAGCGCCTGAAGCGATTGGCCGAGGTGCCGAGCGCTGCGTTGCAGATCAGCGCGTATTCGTGGAGCCCGATCGGGATGGCGGGGGTTGAGTCGATCGGTTCGGAGATTGCCCGCCAGTTGCCGGAGGCGAAGCACATTTTCGCGCCAGCGGGTGGGGGTGGCTTAGCGGTGGCGACAGCGCGCGGGACGGAGGGCGTGGCGATTCATGTGGTGCAGCCGGAAGGGAACGACACGATCGCGGGGCCGTTGCGCAATGGGTTGGATCATGCGGTTGAGGTCGAGTGCACGAGCGCGATCAGCGGGTTGCAGGTGGCGAGTATCGTGGACGGGCATGAGGCGGTTCGGGAATGCCGCGAGACTGGCGGAACGGGTCATCCGGTGAGCGATGAATGGATTTGGGAGGTGCAGCAGCTGCTGGCGCGCGATGAGGGCGTTTTCAGCGAGCCGGCGGGTGCGGTTTCGGTCGCAGGGGCGTTGCAGGCTGCGGCGAATGGCGAGCTGGATCCGGCAGAACCGGTGGTGTGTCTGGTGACCGGGTCGGGGTTCAAGGACGCGGCGTCGATCGAGCGGATGACGGCTTCTGATTCGTGTCGGCTGATCGATGCGAGCGAGATTTGAAGGCGGCGGGTTGCGCTGGCGAATCGAGTGGGCCAAGTTGGGCCGTGCGCTGCCGTAATCAGCTTTTTAAAGCCGTTTTGAGTTGCCTGTTTCTGCTGATGTCAGGGACGGTTTCTTCTTGGGCTCATGAAACCGATCATGTCTCGGCACGGGCGGTTTTTGAGCGAAACGGCGACTATCTAATCGAGCTGGTTCTCAAGATTGTCGAATCTGCGGACCCTGCGCTTAACGATGAGATTTCGCCGGAGGAGGCGGCGCTGAGCTACTTGAAGGAGGCGATCGCGCTGAAGATTGATGAGGAGGAGTTCAGGCCGGAGTTCAGCGAGCTGAAGAGGGCGGACGTCGAGGTTAGTGAGGGGGAGACGATTCTTTACACTCAGGTCGAGGGGACGGTGCCGAATGGGGCTGATCTGTTTTTCGTCCGTGTTCTGCCCACGGCTCAGGTCGCGGTCTGGATGATCGTGATCAAGGATGGGAAGCCGGATCGTCGCTCTCACGTGATGTATCCGGGCGAGTATAGTAAGCCGATCGATCTGCGGTTCATGACCGACGAGATCATCTACGCAGATCCTTTTGCGGCGGCACCGAGCTTCAAGGACGGCGCGTGGGCGGGAATGGCCGGGCTGGTCTTCGGGCCATCGCCACCCACCGCCAAGGAGGGCGTTTCCCTGCCAGGGCGAGGTGGCCATGCAGCGGTTTTGCTTTTTACGATCCTCCTTTTCGGTTTGAATCTACGCCAGTCGATTGAGCAGCTGGCGACGGTGATGGTGGCGGCTCTGCTAGGGCATTCGATCGCGATGCAGTTCGATCTGCGGATCCCGGATGGGCTGGCTGAACTGGTTTTGGGTGTGGCAGTGCTGGGAATCGCCGTTGACAATCTGATGCGGAATCGCTGGGGCTGGGGTCGACACGCGCCGATCGCTGTAGCGGCGATTCTTGCGGGGGCTTGCAGTCGGCAGATCATGTTTGAGACCGAAGGCGCGGCCTTGTCAGGGTTTTATTTCGGCGGGGCGGTAGCTGTGGCAGCTGTGTTTATCGCATTCTGGTTAGCGGCGAGCACTTTCTGGAAACGACCGTGGTATCGGCATCAGCTGATCATTCCGTGTAGTTTTCTGGTCGCCGGGATTGGGGCGTTCTGGGTTTTCAGCGCCACGATTTCATTCTTTTAAACGTTCGGTTTTCGACGATTGACCCCAGTAGCTGCTGTGCCCCTGATCCCGATCATTCTCATCGTTTGCCTCTTCCTCGGCGTGACCGCTTGGCTTGTGACTCGGCCCGCGAGACTGAGAAAGCAGCGCGCTGATTTGATGGCGAAACCGATTCCGAAAGAGTGGAACGGGTATCTCAATAAGCGGATGGCTTGGTATTCGCGTTTGCCGGCTGAGATTCGAAGTCAGCTGCTTCAACACGCTCAGGTTTTGATTGCTGAGAATCAGTGGGAGACCTGCGGCGGGCTTGAGGAGGTGACCGATGAGATGGTGGTGCTCGTCTCGGTCCAAGCGGCTTTGCTGCTCGTGGGGCGGGATGATCACGGCTTTTTTCCGCTGTTGCGGTCCGTCCTGATTTACCCAAGTGCCTACACCGATTCCGGGCAGCGCACCTTTGATCTTCGCGAGGATCAAGACCGGCATCGGCTCGGTGAAAGCTGGACGAGTGGCTCGGTCGTTCTCGCCTGGGACGAAGTTTTGCGAGGGGCGGCTGGCGCTCACGACGGAACGAATCTGGTGCTGCATGAGTTCGCTCACCAGCTTGATCAGGCGGACGGAAGCAGCGATGGCGCTCCGGTTCTGGATGACCTCGAAGGCTACGACGACTGGCAGCGAGTCTTTCGCGAGCACTACGAAGAGTTAGTCGAGGACGTGAACGAGGATCGCCCTGCGTTGATGGATGACTACGGAGCTGAGAACCCGGCTGAGTTTTTCGCGGTAGCTACCGAGACCTTTTTCGAGCGTCCACAGCGGATGAAGCGCGAGGCAGCCGATCTCTACGAAGAGTTAAGGGATTTCTACGGGCTGGATCCAGCCGCTTGGTGATTTTCACGTCCGCTAAGCATCAGTGCTTGGACGATGTCGTAGGAACTGATGATTCCGAGAGGGCGGCCCTTTTGGCTTACGACGACGGCCAGTTCGACACGACTTTTCTGGAGACGTTGCAGAACGCTGATCGCAGGTTCCGCTGGACCGACTCGGACAAGGCCTCGAACGAAATCGCTGACCTGGCCGCCCGTCTGATTTCCCGACTTCAGCACTTCGAAAACGCGGACCTGACCAACAAAGTCGCCGTTGGGGGACATGACCGGAAACTGGTCGTAATCCGTTTGTTGGGTCAGCTGGAGCACCGTTTCCAAGGGCATGTCGAGCGGGATCGCGGTGACTTTGTTGAGCGGAGCCATCAGGTCGTGCGCGGTGACCGTTTCGAAATCGAGAACGTGCTGGATCAACGCGGTTTCATCCGGCTCGAGAGCCCCGGTCCGCTGGATCGCGTCGGTCTGCATCCGGAAAGCTTCGCGGCCTCGATCCAGGGCGGCTGTCGACTCATCGGAAGGGGTCCGGAGTGAGGGGAAAATCGCTCCCAGCGGCCGCGCGACCAGGTCGAGCACGCGGAGGAGCGGCAAGAACCGGATGAGCATTCGAAATGGAAAATGAGAGAAGAGAGATTTCGGTAGGAGCTCGCCGAGAATGATGTGGCCGGGTAGGAGCAAGGCTAACGCGATGGCATAGCCCCATGGGCCGAAATGGTTAGCGAGAATGATGCTGATGAGAGCAAAAAGGACGACGCTGAAGGCGTTATTCAAGATCAGGATCGCCGCCAGCAGCTGCTCGCGGCGATCGATCAGTCCAGCGAGCGTCATCGCCTTGAGACTGCCGCGTCGGGCTTCGAATCGGAGCCGCGCGCGCTCGATCGTGAGGCAGGCCGATTCGAGGCCGGACAGGATAAAGGAAAACAGCAGCAGCCCGGCTGCCAACGGCCATCCCCAGGTTGTGATCCAGGCGATCATTTTGGTGGCACCTCCCTGACGCGTTCGACGTAGAGCTCTTCGACCCGACGAGATCCGATCCGCAAAACCTTCGCCCTGACCTGCCCAAGCGAAATGACTTCATTCCGTTTGGGGAGATGGCCTAGTTCGTTAAAAACCAGCCCGCCGATCGTATCGAGACCCTCGTGCTCGAGATCGACGCCGAGCGCCTCGCCCAACTCATCGAGCCGAGCCGATCCCTTCGCCAGAACCCGGTCGTAGGCCAGAAACTGAAATTCAAGATCCTCCTGAGCAGTCTCCGGAGTGGCCTCGCCGATGATCTCCTCGATGACTTCCGCGTGAGTCAGGATTCCTTCCGTCCCGCCATACTCGTCGAGCACGATCACTAACGAATGCGGTTCGCTGAGGTAATCCCGGAAGGCGGTTAGCGCCATCATCGTTTCCGGAACGAAAACCGGTGGGTCGATCGCGTTTTCAATCGGCTCCAACTCGTTTTGCTGGAGAAACCGGCGCACGTCGAGGGTTCCGGTGATCGTATCCAGCGACTGACTGTAAATCGGGATTTTCCAAGCGTCCGTATTCGCGATTTCCGCCAGCAGCTGCTCGCGGCTGAGTTCGCCGGGCAGCGCGAATGCGTCTCTGCGCGGAGTCATGCAATCCTTGGCGGTTTTGTTGCCGAGTTTGACGATCTCCGAAATAATTTCGCTCTCGCCGGCTTCGAGCGAGCCCTCTTCCCGGTGGAGTTCGACTAACGCGTCAAATTCGTCTTCGCTCGCCTTCTCTCCGGTTTTTTTGGAGCGCGAAACGAAGATTCCTTCCAGCCGCTTCGTTAGTTTCAGTGCGGAGCGGCTCAGCGGACCGAGCAGCTTCGAGACGACGAGAAATGGAGTCGAAAACCAGCTGAGAAACAGCGCCGGCTGGGCAAGCGCAAAGAATTTTGGAACGACGTCGCCAACCAGGATGATCGCGAAGAGCAGCCCGATGACCGCTGCGTGAGGGTAGGGAAACCAGTTGGCCTCTCGGATTCCGTAAAGGCCGAGAATGATGACCCCAAGATTCAGCGAAGCGCCGAGAAGCAGGATCGTAACCCGGCTGCTTTCCGATCTCCGAAACAGCAATCGGAGTTTCGCACGTAGACCGCGATCGCGACCGGCGAGGCCCGATTCATGATGCGGTTGAATCGCGAACAGCGCGGTCTCGATCCCGGAGACGATCGCGCTGATCGCCAACAGGACCGCTACAAGGAAAATGAGAAACGCGCTCAGAGCTGTCGAATCTCCAGATCACTCACCGGATGGCGGCGGAGGGACCGGGAGAACGTCTGCGTCGGAAGCCCGCATCACAGGCTTCGCGGCTTCTGTCAACTTCGGCAGGGGTGGTCCGAGGTAATTCGGATTCGTCGTCGTTTCGACGGGTGCCTGGACTTTTCTCGGAACGTCAGTTGCGGGAATCACGAGATTCGGATCAACGCCTTTGATCACAGCGAGCCGCTCTTTTGCCGCAGCGTAGGTGCCATTTGGCCCCAAGTTGTCAGGTTCGATCTTCTGATAATAGATTGCAGCAGCGCGAAGGTTGTCTTTCCCTTCGTAGAAGCGGCCGATGTTGAAATTCTGCTCCTGCTCCTTGTCCTGGAGACGTCCGAGTTCGGCTCTGACTTCGGCGGCTTTCGGATGCTCCGGATGATTTCCAACGAAGTCTTCACCGACTAACATGGAGTCAACGACGCCCTGCAGGTCCTGGCCGACCTGTTCATTTCGGATTTGAGTGATCGCGTAACGCGCCTCAGCGGCATATTCCGTATCGCCGTATTCGTCGATCACCAGCTGAAATGCGCCGATCGCCTTGGCTTCGTCGCCCGCATCAAGCTGAAGGTTGGCGATGCTGAAATACGAGAGCGGGGCAAATTTGCTGTAGGGTGCGTTGGCGGCGACCTGCTGAAACATTTCGATGTTTCGCGAATTCTGAGTCTTCACTTTCATCCCGAGGAACGAGCCTGACTTGGCGTTCATCGAATGCTGAGCGATCTCGAACTGGCGCTTCACGGCTTCTCCGAAAAGGTCGCTCTGCTTGTAATTATTGATGAAAGTCTGGTAGGCATCGAAAGCCTTCAGGTTGTCTCCGTCGGCTTCGCGTTCGAGACCGATTTCAAAGGCCGCTGCCGAGGCGAGACTGGTTAGCGGGTAGGCTTTGATCAGCTTTTCGAAGCCATCTCGGGCCTTATCGTGGCGACCTGCGAACGAAAGTTGTCGCGCAGCATCAAATGCCTGACGGGCGGCGGCTTCCTGGGCGTTCAGCTCATCGGCAGCTGGAGCCTCGGTAATTTTGTCTTTTTCAAAAAGACCGAGAACGGCGTAGCTCGGCGAGGCAACACAAAGTGCGGCACCTGCTGAAATGAAAAGTTTAGTTCGGATTCTCATGGCGGTTGTTGTCGGGATGTTCGGTTGAAACCGGCGATAGAGGCCAATCATTCGGGTATTTAGAACGAATTCAAGCCAATTCGCGGCTCATGTGGCGCGGCCAATCGTCGGATCTTGGTCGAAATGCGGACCGATTGCTAGTTTTTTTTAGAGTTGATCAGTAGCTGCTGCTCCTCTACCGAAAGGCCGATTTTTTGGGATTTTGGAGATGGAAACGGGAATTTTTGTCAGTTTTGAAGGCTCGGAGGGCTGCGGGAAGTCAACGCAGATCAACCTTTTGCGTCAATTGATCGAGTCGGCGGGCCGTCGCTGTGAAGTGACGCGCGAACCGGGAGGAACGAAGCTGGGTGAGGTCATTCGGCATCTTCTGAAGCACGCGCCGGAGGGCGATGGGATGACGCCGGAGTCCGAATTGCTGCTGTTCGCCGCGAGTCGTGCCCAGCTTGTAAGGGAGAAAATTCAGCCCTGGCTTGAGGCCGGGGTTTCGGTGATCGCGGATCGGTTTCTCGATTCGACCGTCGTTTATCAGGGGATTGCGCGCGGACTGGACCTCGACGCGGTTCGCAGCATCAATGCGTTTGCCGTAGGAAGCTGTCTGCCGGACCTGACCTTCGTGCTCGACATGGACGCGGGCAACGCTTTCGAGCGAGCAGCTGCTAGGAGTGAAAAACCGGATCGCATGGAGAGCGAGGCCCTCAGTTTCTACGAAAAAGTTCGCCAGGGCTACCTTGATCTGGCCGCCGCCGAGCCGGATCGCTTCGTCGTCCTTGACGCGGGCGCTTCCATCGAGACCATTGCCGAGCAGATTGAATCGACCCTGACAAACCGCTATAATGGCTTTCCTCGTTGACGCCGCTTCGGAGCTCCTCGCCCGCTCTCATCAGCAGGGCCGGCTCGCGCATGCCTACCTCCTCACGGGGCCTGAAGGCAGCGGCAAAAAACTGCTCGCGTTGCGGTTGATGAATCTGGTTAGTGGCCACGACAACTCCAGCATCGAGCAAGCGGCAGGCGAGCATGTCCAGCTTGTTCGGCCAGAGTCCAAATCGCGCCGGATTCGGGTGGACGGGATGCGCTTGATGGAGCGTCGGCTGCATTTGGCGGTGCCGAAAGGCGTTACGAAAGTCGCTCTCGTTTTCGATGCGGATCGGATGATGCCAGAGGCCGCGAACGCGTTTTTGAAGACTTTGGAAGAGCCGCCGAAGCAATCGCTGCTCCTTCTTTTGACTGCGCAGCCTGAGCAGCTGCTGGACACGGTTCGCTCGCGTTGCATTCGTGTTCCGCTGTATCGGCCAGGCGCGGTGGTGCGGACGAAAGGCGACGAATTGCTGCTCGCAGCGTTGTCTGAGCATTTTCAACAACACGGCAGCGGCAGTCTTTCCGGCGCGCTGAGTTTCATGCAGTCATTCATCGCGATTTTGCGGATGGAGAAGGAAACGATCTCCAAAAAGAACGCGGAACTGCTGAAAGCTGAATCGATGGCCTACAGCCAGACCACGGACGGCGATTGGCTGAAGCGTCGCGAAGATTTTTACAAGGCGCGGACGGAGGCTGACTACCTCCAGCGGCGAAATGCTTTGGTGCAGGTGTTAGTCGATTGGTTTGGAGACGCGATTCGTCAGCAGTGTGGTTTCGAGCGGCTCGATCTTGAAGCCTGCGCGGCGAGCAGCAAAGCAACGGGCGAGGCGATCGAGCTACGCGATTTGCTTCGGCGGCTGGACGCGCTTGAGGATTTGCGGACGAACCTGAACACGAACATTCAGGAGACCCTGGCGCTCGAAGCTGGGTTTTTAGCGGCGTTTGGTGGGTAGGCGGCTCTCTTCCCTCCGGTCGCCGCCCCGTTACTGTCATCCCGAGCGAAGCCGAGGGACCTCGCGAATTTCGTTTGGTAAAGACAGCTCGCAGCTATCCGAATTCCTTGGCATTCGGATAGCTGCGAGCGATACGGACCAAAGGCGGGCGCGAGGTCCCTCGGCTCCGCTCGGGATGACAGGAGTGGGATGACAGAAGCGGGATGAGCTGATTTTCAGCCCCTCACCAAGCCGGATTCAGCGCAAACCGAGTCGCGATTTCCAGAAGCTCCGGCCTGACGGGCCAAGTGTCCGGACGGCGCTCTTCGTCGTCGTTGTAGCGTTCGCTGGCGCCTTTTAAAGACATGCAGCCTTCGTTATTTCCGAGCGTTTCGATTTCAGCGAGTTCTTCAGCCGTTAAGCGAATTTGCTCAGGCAACGCAGCCAGTTCGGCGAGCTCTTCTTCAATCGATTTGGCCGCGCTCGGCTCTTGGATGAGCGTTGGGACGACCGATTTGACCGGTGCCTGGGCAAGGTTCCACTGGCAGGCGAATTGCAGCAACGTGAGGTCGTGAGCGGCTGCGATTTCGCGGAAACGCTCGATTTTCGGGTAGGCGTGATCGATCCAGCCTTTGGCCCGGTAAGCGCGGTGATCGCCGTCCTTGAAAACGTGTCCAGGACGCATGATGTCGTGAAACATCCCGCCGTAGTCGACGACGCGAGTTAAAACGTCGATGTTCTTCTCCTCCGCGATCGGAAGGACGTGACCCTGCGGCCAGGGCTCAAGCGGATTGAGAATCAGCATCGCCCAATCGATCCGGTCGCCAAAATTCTGGAAGCAGTGGATCAAGTCCATGACGAAACCGTTTGCAGGACCAGGCGCGATGCCGATTCGATCAGCGAGTCCGGCAGATTTGAGAGTTTCCATCGCATCCCAGACCGCCGGCTCGGTGTAGCCGATTTCATCCGGGTTGTGGAGCATCACGAGATCGAATTTCGAGGCCCGGCAACTCTCCAGAGACTTCTCGGTGGCCATTTTGACGTAGTCGGCGTAACCGGATTTGTCGCGCAGCCGCGGATCGGTGAAGCGCTGATATCCTTTGGCTCCCTCGCGCGTTCCGCCGTGAACATCGTGGCCGATCATCCCGACGAGCGAGTAGGTTTCGCGGTCGATTCCGTCGAGCGCTTGCCCGAGCAGCTGATCCGCGCGCCCGGTTCCGTAAACGTCGGCGGTGACGAAAGTGTTCACTCCCTTTTCGTGCGAAAGCCGCATCAGATTGGCAAGACGCTCTTCTTCGAGCTGCTCGCCGAAATGCATAAAGCGGCCGCCATTCCAGGTTCCAAAGGCTGTTTTGTTCAGATTCATGTTTTTTTTACAGGCGCGATTTGCGAGTCCGCTCGCCAGCAGCTGCTGGGGGCGATTGCCATTGACTTGGGCGCTGGAGAGTTGTCACGTTTTCGCGAAAACTCAAATCCCACTTTTAATGAAAGCACTGATTTTAATGTCGATCGCCGCTCTGGCGATTTCTGCCACAGCCGCAATCGGAGGCGACGCGCTTGAAGATTTTGCCCGTGTGGTCAGCCTGAAGGAGTCCAATCAGAACCTGGCTTTGATCACCGCTGGCGAGGCTTATCTCAAAGACCACGCGGACACCGCCGGCGAAGAAATGGTGCTGTTTTTCCTCGCAAAAGCCTATCAGGGGCAAAAGAAATACGAGGATGCGATCCGGCTTTTCTCGGAGATGGCCGAAAAATATTCGGACACGTCGATGAAAACCGAGCTTCACATGCAGCGGGGCGAATCGTATCGGCATTCGACCAAATACGAGGAATCGCTGCCTGATTTTCAGATCGCCTACTCGGCCTATCACAACGCCAAAAACGCAACCATGGCTCCTCACGCCCAGTTTCACATCGTTCAGGCTTATCACTTTACGAAAAGGCCGGACGAAGCCAAGGCGGCGACCGAGCTGCTGAAAAAGGAATATCCGGATTCTTCCTACGCGAAAAATGCGGAAAAACTGGTGAACGCGGCTCCAAAACCGCAAGTCGGGGCGGTCGCGCCGGAGATTGAATTCATCAGTATTGAATCTGGCGACCCAGTTAAGCTTTCGGACTTCACGGGCAAAATCGTGGTGATCGATTTCTGGGCTTCGTGGTGCGGCCCGTGCCAGGCACCGATGGCGAAAATGCAGACTTATCGCGAAAAACACCCGGATTGGGGCGACAGCGTCGAGCTGATCGCGTTGAGCATCGACAACACGAAGGAGGCGGCGATCGGGCATCTCGACGACAAGGGCTGGGATCAAACTTACAACGCCTGGGCAGGGGAGGGCGGTTTCAAATCGGCTCCTCCGGTTGCCTACGCGGTTAGCGGAATTCCAGCGGTCTACGTAATCGATGGCGAAGGGAAAATCACAGCGACCGGGAATCCAAACAGCCTGGACGTCGCGGCCGAAGTTCAGAAACTCTTCAAGAAAAAGGCCCGCGGCGGGATTTTTTAATGAGCGTTCACGTTGTCGATCACCCTTTGATTCGCGAGCGGCTTTCTGCGCTTCGGGATTCGACTACGGAACCCAGCGAATTCCGGCATCAGCTTCGCGCTGTCGGTCGGCTGATGGTTTTCGACGTCACGCGGGATCTCGAAACTGTGGAGGCGAGGGTTCAGACGCCGATGGAGCCGACTATCGGTTTCAAACTCGCCCGCCCAATTGTGCTCGTCCCGATTCTGCGCGCGGGGCTCGGGATGGCCGAGGGACTTCAGCAGCTGCTGCCCGAAGCCGCGTTTGGCCACATCGGTCTGGCCCGAAATGAGGAAACGCTGAAGCCTGACAGTTATTATTGCAATTTGCCGAAGGAAATCGGCGAAGCGGACGTTTTTCTCGTCGATCCGATGCTCGCGACCGGCGGAAGTGCGATTCGAGCGACCCAGCTTTTGATCGAAAAAGGCGCAACGCGGCTGCGATTCGTCAATCTCGTCAGCGCGCCGGAAGGAATCGAGCGTTACGAAGCGGAATTCCCGGAAATCCCAATTTTCACGGCGGCGATTGATCGCGGATTGAACGAGATCGGATACATCGTGCCGGGGCTGGGCGACGCCGGCGATCGATATTTCGGCACTCTTTAGGAAGCTGCCTGCGGCTGGATCGTCTGCTGAAACGGGGAAGCTGGTCCAGATGCAACCGGCTGAAACGGGGAGGCCGGTTTTGCTGGCTGGTCTCCGTCCTGGCTAGCAGCTGCTGGTGGCAAAGACTGGCCGTTCGGGGCTACAGTCGCGCCTCCCGCTGGGCTGAAAGGAGATTGGCCGTTGGCTGCAACTCCAAACGGAGGTTTCTGCGGATTCGGGGCATTTTGCGGCGCGGCAACGCTGAATGGGCTCGCTGGCTTTGCGGCTGGAGCTGGTTGAGCGGGCGCTGGAGTTGGTTGGGCAGCAGGCGAAGAAGGCGCTGGGATCCGGCTTGGCGTGGCCGAAGCCGGAGCGGCGGGCGCTGCGGGTGCAAACGGCGATGTCGGCCCGACTTCGACCGGGAGCGGTTGTGCCGGGGCTGGATTCGGATTGGCCGATGCAGCTGGCGCAAAAGTTTGTTCCGGCGGCGCGGCGGTCTTTTCTGGCTGCGGCGGAGCGACCGGTTGAGGCTGAAATTGGACAATCGGCGGAGAAATCTGGACCGGAGCGGGTGCGGCTGGAGCCTCCCGTTGAGGCGGTGTGATTGGTTTGACCGCCGCAGTTTCAGCCGCTGCAGCGGGGGAAGAAGCCGGAATTTGAGCGGGCGTCGGTTGTAAATCTCGAGCGGGAAGCGCTGGCGATCTTGGTTGGCCGATTTCGATCTGGCGAGGCGCAGGCTGCAATTGGCGCTCGGCGGACTCAGCCTGTTGGTCGGCATCCATCGCGGTGGCTTCGACCAGCGCTTTCAAGCCCTCGTAAAGGTGCTTGCTGGCGGTTTTTAGAAGCTCCTGCTTTTTCAAGGTCGTGGCCGGATCGAGAAGAACGGGTGTATTCGGAGAAATCGCCACTTGTTGAGGAGAGTGGCCGTTTTGCGAAGGATTTGAAGGGGATTCCTGCATGATGTCTAAAAATTAGGGCGGTTAAAGATCTAAATTAATTAAATTTCCATAATTATCAAAATATATTTGCTGAATTTATTAAAATTACCGTAGATTAGGTCTGGTTTTGTAATCGAGTCATTCAAATGTTTACTCACGCCACTTTTAACTGCCAGGGTTGTGACCGCGAGCTTCAAGCCGAGGTCGAATCGCTCCCTATTGACGGGCCGTGTCCGATTTGTGGCGTTTTCAACCGCGTTGAGCCTCCCTCGGCCGCGCCCGATCTGGTTCCGAATCCGAGTTCCACAAAGTCAGCTCCGAAAGGGGCTCGCCGTTTCTCTGCGCTCGTGGCGCTGACACTGGCGATCGCAATTGGAGGCGGTGCCTGTGTTTTCATCGGTCGAAAGCTCCGGAAAAACGTCGCGAGCCGGCCAGCAGCTGCTGATTCGACATCGGAATCAGTTTCGCTGCCAACGCAAAGCAAAGACGGCGTCGTCGTGGTCAGAATGGAAGAATCCGGGGACCCGCTGCCATAAAATTCATCATGAAGACGATTCGCAGCTCCGTCCGGACCCAAAATCTCTGGCGATTTGCCGCTTTGGCCGGAATTCTCGCGCTGCTTGGCTTGTGCGTGCTCGCTGACGAGACGCGGACCGCCGCCGAAAGGCAATGGCAATGGATTTCCGCTGGCGGATGCTTCGCGGTCGCCTTCGCGTTTGTTGCCGCAATCGCGTATCAACTTTGGGCCGGGTTTGAGCTGAATGACTCGAGATCGGCGACCGGAACGAGCGCTAAACGGCGCGGTTCAATTTCCGGACCGTCAAATCACAGGTCAGAAGCCTGAAAGTCTAGCTGAAACGTTACGCAGACGCGACCTCGATTCAGCGCGAATTGCTCGGGCGCTGTCTCTGGCCGAGCTCGTCTGGGAGTTCGTTGGTGATCGAACTGGTTTGGATGATTTCAGCCCCGATAAAGTGGCTTCCTCACAAGGTTCAAAAATCTCCAATTCAAGAAGGTTTATTTTGGTTGCGTAATTTGGGGGTCGCCTGTATCGCTACCCACTTCATCAAATAGACAGATTTATGGCGGACGATTTAGAACAAAAAATCAAGGATATTATCACCGAGCAATTGGGGGTTGAAGCCAACATGGTAGTCCCCGAGGCCTCATTTTTCGAAGACCTTGGCGCGGACTCACTGGATACAGTTGAGCTGGTCATGTCCTTCGAGGAGGAATTCGGTATCGAAGTCCCAGACGAGGAGGCCGAAAAGCTTCTTACGGTTGGCGACGTGCTCAAATATGTTTCGAGCAAGGACACTTCTAGTGAGTGATTCCTGAGACCTCTTCAAAATTCTCTTTCCTGGCGCCGAAATCTCGGCGCCTTTTTTGTTATCAGGTCCGGCTGTTCGAATTTCTAGAAAAATTTCAGGCTACTAAAATTGTCCTGGCGCCCCTGCCGGGCGCGCGATAGCCTCCTGATACTAAATTCATGTATAGCGAGGACGACATTCACTACGCGTTTGAAACAACGCGGGTCCTTTACGAGCCGGATCGTCGGATTGACACTTTTGGCTCGACTGAATTCAAATTTCGGCTCGTGACTGAGCTGATGGACAGTGTGAATCAAGTTCGAGTCCGCAGTGGGCGAATCAGCGCCGAAAAGCCGACCATTTTGCGGCCGGAATCTCTTTCGGATTTCCAATTCGAAGGATTTGGCGAGCAGGCGGACGCCTTTTCAGAGTGGCTTGAACAAAATTCAGGGAAGTTCGCGTTTCTCAAATACGGCTTCAATTTCAAGCGTTCGGATGTCAGCGAAAATATCGTTCACGACTCGATAGACATCGTCTCCGACCGCGTTTTGACCGAAGTGCGAGACTCGGGCGACCCAAGCACGGTGGTCATCGCGGGAATTGACGAAGCTTGGGAAATCTGCTTGTTGCGATTTACTCTTCAGATGATCGATCGCTCGCAGGAAATTAATCAGTTTGATTTTAAACGGCGCGGGTTGATTTGAAGCGAATCCAGTAACGAATATTTCCAAAATGGGAAGCAGTCAGCTTAAGATATTGCTAGCCGTATTCGCTCTTGGCATGCTCGGAGCAGCCGGGGTGTTCGTGGCTTACATGTGGGAGATAAAGTGGAAGCCTGAACAGCAAGTGGTAGAAGAGCTGACTAAGGACAAGGAGAACGTAAAGCGTAAAAAGCCCGATCTCGGGTTGAAACAGTATAAGTTCGCCTTAGACGCGCTTAAAAAGCACGACATTCCAGGCGCGCGCGTTCATCTCGGCTTTATCCTCGATCACTATAAGGATTCGGCCAAATATTCTGATGCGAAACGCATTTTAGGCGAACTAAATGTGGACGAGTTGCTCTCCGCTGAGCCAGGACGGGGAAAGGTTGAGTACTTGGTCAAGAGCGGAGATGCATTGACGCTGATCGCCCGCCGAAATCAGTGTACGATCGACTACATTATTCGAGCGAATGCCAAATCGAATGATATCATTCGAATCGGCGAAAAACTCTGGGTAGCGCCTCTCATGTTTGTGATCGAGGCAAACATTACAGACAAAATTCTGACGGTTTATCGTCTCGTCGAAGAACCGACGGATCCTGCTGCTCCCCAAGTGGAAGAGCCGGACGGCGAGACTCCAGCGGAGCCGAAGTTGATTGAAGAGTTCTTCACAGAATATCCGATTCTCGATGTCAATATTCCCGGACAGGTGAAGATTCCGCTCACGACTGTCATCAGCAGTCGTCCAGCATTAATCGAATCAGGAATTGCCAGGTTCAATCAGGCGAATTATCATCTCAGCCACCGGTTTATGCATACTAAACGCGTTGGAATTTTGATTCAGGAGATGGTCGATGATCTCGAAAACGCGACTGAAGACAAAAGGATGGGAATGCTGCTCAGTCGGGAGGACAATCGGGAAATTTATACTTATATTCGTGCTGGCTCTGTTCTCAGGGTCGTTAAATAGCTAAACTTTTTCGTGTGCCGTTATGGAATTAAAGATTGAGCCTCTGGAGTTCGAGAAACCCATTTTTGAAATTCGGAAACAGCTTGCCGAATTGCGTGAAAAATCTGATGACCAGGCTTTGGACTTGAGTTCTGAGATTGAAACGATTGAAGGCAAACTCGAGAATACAAAAAACGAAGTCTATAGTAATTTAACGGCTTGGCAGCGTGTCCAGATCGCGAGGCACACGCAGCGGCCGTTTATGCTCGACTACATTCGGAATTCTTTCGACGATTTCGTAGAGCTGCACGGTGACCGGCACATTGGAGACGACAACGCGATGCCGGCTGGTTTCGCCACGATTGGAGATCATCGAGTCATCGTGACCGGCCATCAAAAGGGTCGAAACACGAAGGAAAATCTCCACCGCAATTTTGGCAGCGCTCATCCTGAAGGTTACCGAAAGGCCCTTCGTTTGATGCGGCTCGCCGAGAAATTCCAGCTCCCGATCGTCACTCTGATCGATACTCCGGGCGCATTTCCCGGGATTGGTGCCGAGGAGCGAAACATCGCTGAAGCGATCGCGTTCAACCTCCGCGAAATGGCGAGCCTCAAAACTCCGGTGATCGCGGTTGTGATCGGCGAGGGCGGTTCGGGCGGCGCTTTGGGAATTGGCGTTGCCGATCGGGTTTTGATGCTCGAAAACGCCTATTATTCGGTCATCAGCCCCGAGGGCTGTGCCGCAATCCTTTGGAAAGACCGAAAATACGCGACTGAGGCTGCCGAGGCTCTCAAAATCACCGCCGTCGATCTCAAGGAACTCGGAATCGTCGACACAGTTATTTCGGAGCCGCCAGGCGGTGCCCACTACGATTTAAAGGCGACAGCTCAGTCGGTTCGCGACGCGATCGTCAAAGAATTGAAGATTCTGAAGGGCCTCGGAACCGAGCAGCTGCTGGACGATCGCTACGCCAAACTTCGTGCGATTGGTCAGTTCACTGAAGCCTGAAATTGCGAAAGCTCAAAATCTTACCCTTATGAAACTCATTCGACATGGACAACCCGGCGCTGAAACTCCGGGACTTCAGCTTCCCGATGGCACTCGCATCAGCGCGGCCGCTTTCGGCGAAGATTACGACGAAAAATTCTTCGCGACCGACGGTCTGAAGCGCCTCGCGGATTGGGCGGCGGCGAACGCCGATTCAGCTCCTCGCATCGATGCCGGCGAACGTCTTGGCCCCGCGCTCAGCCGTCCTAGCAAGCTGATCTGCATCGGTTTGAATTTCGCTGATCACGCAAAGGAAGCCGGTGCCGAGCCGCCGGAAGAGCCGATCATTTTCTTCAAAGCCACTTCCGCCTGGTGCGGTCCGAACGACAATCTCGTCATCCCAAAGGACAGCGAAAAAACCGACTGGGAGGTCGAATTGGCCGTCGTCATCGGCAAACGCACTTCCCACGTCTCCGAAGCCGATGCTCTCGACTACGTCGCCGGTTATGCGCTTCACAACGACTACTCGGAGCGCGAGTACCAGCTCGAACGCGGCGGCCAGTGGGTTAAAGGCAAGAGCTGCGACACGTTTGCGCCTTTCGGGCCGTTCGTGGCGACAAAAGACGAAGTCGGTGACCTCAACAACCTCAAAATGTGGCTCAAGGTTAACGGCAACGCGAAGCAGAACGGCAACACGTCGACTTTCATCTTCGACGTGCCACAAGTCGTGAGTTACCTCAGCCGTTTCATGACGCTTCTGCCTGGAGACGTGATCTCGACCGGGACGCCGCCTGGAGTTGGGCTTGGTTTCAAGCCACCTCAATATTTGAATCCCGGCGACGTGGTCGAACTCGGAATCGAAGGTCTCGGCGAGCAGCGTCAGGAATGCGTTGCCTACCCGGGCTAACCTTTTCCGATGGACCTCGGGCTGACAGACAAAGTCTTCGTCGTAACCGGCGGTGCGTCTGGAATTGGCGAAGCGATTGTCCGCGAACTGGCTTCCGAAGGGGCTTTTCCGGTCTGTCTGGATCGAAACGCGGATCGTGGCGCTGAAGTCGTTCGGTCGTTGCCGCAGGGTGAGTTTGTTCAGGTCGATCTGACGGATTCGCGTGCAGTCGAGGAAGCGATTTCATCGATTATTGAATCTTCCGGCCGAATCGACGGCGTGGTCAACAACGCCGGGATCAACGACGGAGCCGGTCTTGACGCTTCGGTCGACGACTTTCGAAATTCGCTCGAACGCAATCTCGTCTCGTGCTTCTCCGTCGTCCGATCAGCAGCAGCTCAGCTGCGAAAAACCAAAGGGTCAATCGTAAACATCGGCAGTAAAGTCGCGATGACCGGCCAGGGTGGGACTTCCGGCTACGCCGCTGCGAAGGGCGGTCTCGTTGCGCTGACTCGAGAGTGGGCGCTCGATCTCGCCGCCGATTGCGTCCGCGTTAACGCCGTGATTCCTGCTGAAGTCTGGACGCCGATGTACGAATCCTGGCTCGACTCGCAGTCGAATTCGGAAGCCCGAAAAACCGAGATCGAAAGCCGGATTCCGCTCGGTCAGCGGATGACAACTCCGGAAGAAATCGCTGCGATGACAGTTTTTCTGCTTTCGTCGAAATCCAGCCACACGACCGGCCAGATTCTCCACGTCGACGGCGGCTACGCCCATTTTGATCGGGCCTACACGCCTCCCGATCGCTGATGGGTGGACTTTGCGCAGAGAGGAAGAGAATTCCTATTCCTGTCATCCCGAGCGAAGCCGAGGGACCTCGCGCACGCCTTTGGTCCAAATCGCTCGCAGCGATCCGAATGCCAAGGAAATTCGGATAGCTGCGAGCTGTCTTTGCGAAACGAAATTCGCGAGGTCCCTCGGCTTCGCTCGGGATGACAGAAATGGGACGAGCCAATTGGGACGACCATCGACTGATCGCCTACCTTTTCGGCTTCGATCCCGGTGCTGGAATTGCGGTGATCGCGATCGGTTCCCTGATTCTACGAATTGTCTCCGTCGAAAAAGTCGCCGATCCCGCCGAGAACCGAGCCTTCGCCTTTTCGCCGACCTGAAGTCTGCGGCGCCGCGCGGTAAATCCGGTCGGCAAGACGCGAAAACGGTAAGCTCTGAAGCCAGACCGATCCGTGGCCGCGCATCGTCGCCAAAAACAGACCCTCGCCGCCGAAAAACATCGATTTCAATCCACCTGAGCGCTCGATGTCGTATTCGACGCTGGCTTCGAAGGCAACCAGACAGCCGGTATCGACCCGAAGCGTCTCGCCTTTGAGTTCCTTCTTAATGATCGTCCCGCCAGCGTGAACGAATGCTAAGCCGTCGCCGCTTAGTTTTTGAAGAATGAAACCCTCGCCACCGAAAAGTCCTGCCCCAAACTTCTTGTTAAAGGCCATGCTCACTTCAGTTCCGAGCGCGGCGCAGAGGAACGAGTCCTTCTGACAAAGCAGATCGCCGTTGATTCGGTCGAGGTCGATTGGGATGATTTTTCCCGGGTAAGGGGCGGCGAATGCGACGCGTTTTTTCCCGGCACCGTCGTTTCTAAAATGGGTCATGAAGATCGACTCGCCGGTTAGCACGCGTTTGCCGACCTGGCCGAGTTTCCCCCAGAATCCGGCCTCTGGCTTCGAGCCGTCGCCCATGTGGGCTTCGAATCCGATGCCATCTTCCATGTAATTCATCGCGCCCGCTTCCGCGACGACGACCTCGCCGGGATCGAGTTCAACTTCGACCAGCTGCATGTCGTCTCCGAAAATTTCGAAATCGATTTCGTGGCTTTTTCTGCCGCTGTTCGTTGGCAGCGGGGGAGGGGGATCGCCTTGTTCGCCGAAGATCCCTGGCTTCAGCTGGCCAGCCGGCAGCCAACTGGACATTCCGTTTGTCCAGAGGTTGGTTTCTTTCGTGATCGTCCCCGCGTGGGCGAAGCTGCCAAGTTCGGACTCGGAAACTTGATGACGTTCATTCGAGGAATCGAGGTAGTACCAGTCGGCCATAATAGCGGAAAGCTAGGGCGATGCGCGCTGATCGTCAATCTTCGGAAAGGAATCCCCCAACAATCCAGAGACGCTCGATGCAGACTTCACGGAGCAGAAATGATTTCCAGAATTCGAGCGCGCAGCCTCGTTATGATGTCGTTGTGGCCGGCTCCGGCTACCGGATTGAAATCCACGCGGCCCGGATGCCGCCCGGCTAACTCTTTTCCTAGCCGAAACGGAATGATCTCATCCTGCTCGCCATGAAAAATCGTGATCGAGGCCTCGGGTGACTGCCGAACGATTTGATCCAAAGTCGATTCGTTGTCGAATCGGTGAAGCAGGAGATTCGAAAGCAAACCGCCGACGCTCAGCTTCACCATCGCCTTCATCGTCGTGAAAGGCGAGAGCGCGACGACTTCTTCGATCCCGTGCCTCGAAGCCATGTCTAACGCTGCCGCGCAGCCAAGCGAATGGCCAAGAACCGCACTGCGATTCGAAAGTTCCTCCGCGTTCAGGCCCCAACGCTTCGACAGCAGCTGCTGGAGCGCGTCGACGGATTTCGAGATCGTTCGCGGACCAGGTTTCCCGCCGTTGTAGCCGTAGCCCGGATAGTCGAACAGCACGAAAACCGTTCCCGGCGTGTCGACTAAGCTAAGCGTTTCAAACCAATCGCCCGCCAGATTTCCGTTTCCGCCGAAGCACCACCAGACTTTTTTAGGCGCTTCGCCCGAGTCCTCGTGGAGTAGAAAAGCTGACTGCCGCGTCCCGCCCGAATCGTATTTTACCCGCGTCAGGCTCTTGAGTTGCCGATCGTAAATCGGGTCGTAGTCCCGAGGAAAATAGATCATCTGCCTCTGGCCGAGGAAGAGCTGAGTGGGAATGATCAAGAGCCCGCCTATCACTACAAAAAGGAAGACCTTCCCGTGTGAACCAGCTACAATCGCGCTACTCGATAGACTCATCACTTTTCTTCTTCTTATTCTCGTCATCGTCGTCGTCATCCTCGCCTGCGACGCGAATTCCAAGACTTTTGCGGGCCCCGCCATCGCTGACTCGCACCAGAAGAACGTTCCCATCGAAACTTTCCCTGGCCTCAATTGCATGGAGGAGACTTTCGATCGGCTTCCGGTTAACCTCGAAGATCACCTGGCCGACAAGCAACCCGCCTTCAGCAGCTGCTGAGTCAGGCTCGACGGAATCGACAAGAACGCCGTTGATCTCTTCGTCGATGCTAAGCTCGGCCCTCCGGTCCGGAGTCAGGTCCGAAATCTCGACCCCTTCGATAAATTGAATCGACGGAGGCAGAATTGGGGCGGGAACTCGCTCGAGGGCGCCGACGTTCTTTGGCAACTCCGCCAGGGTAACGGAAACTTTGCGCGTTTCGCCGTCTCGGAAGATCTCAAACTCGACCTCTTCGTCAGGCGGCGTGTTGCTGATTCGCAATCGCAGGCTGTCCAGATTCAGCGCCTTTTTACCTTCAAAAGCCACGATCACGTCGTTCGCGATCAAGCCTCCATCCGCCGCTGGCGTGCCTTGAACCACCTCGGAAATCACGACGCCGTGCCGGTGCTCCCAACCAAGGCCCTCAGCCAGATCGTGGTCGAGCGGTTGCAGGCCAACGCCTAGAAATCCGCGTTTCACCTCGCCGCCGCCGGTCAAAAGCCGGTCGACGATATCGAGCGCCATTTCAGAGGGAATCGCAAAACCGACACCGACGCTGCCGCCGTTCATTCCCGCTTGAATCGCGGTGTTGATCCCGATAAGCCGGCCTTCCGCGTCCACGAGCGCCCCGCCGGAGTTGCCCTGATTGATCGATGCGTCGGTCTGGATGAGTTCCGCGAAACTTACGATCGGCACCTCTGAGCTGGTTCGGCCAAGCGCGCTGATGATGCCCATCGTAACGGTTTGCTGAAGATCAAACGGATTGCCTACCGCGAAAGCCAGGTCGCCGACTCGGAGCTTCGAACTCAGCCCGATTGCGACTGGATCGAGGTCAGTCGCTTCGACCTTGAGCAAAGCGACATCGCTACCGGCGTCGGCCACGATCAGCCGCGCTGGAAGCTCGACGTTTTTCGCGTTAACGATCACGCTGAGGGCAAGCGCGTCTTCGATAACGTGGTTGTTCGTCAGAATGTAGCCGTCCGAGGTGATGATCACGCCAGAACCGGTTGCGCGGCCTGGAGCCGGCGGATCGCCCGGGAACATCCGCCGAAAAAGCGGATCATCGAGCATCTCTCGCATCTCGTCGCCGACTTCGTGCTGAGCGTGAACCGTTACCACGCCTGGCGTGACTTTTTCGAGCATGTCGGCGTAGCTGGCGATGAGCGCGGATCGCTCAAGCGGCTTGCGATCGATCCTGATTTTCTGCTCGAGCTCCTCGAACGTGATGCCTGGACCGGCTTCAATGTCCTCGGCCTTGTTGTCTTGAGCCCGCAGCGTCGCCGCGACAAAAACGAGGAGAAAAACGGGTAGGAAAAGGCTTCGGATCTTGAACATGTTCGGTCGAAAAGATGGATGCAGAACTTTGAATTGGAAAGCGGAGGTTTCGCGAGAGAACCGAGAACAGCTGTCCGGTTGCGCTTGCTCAAGGTCGTGCGTAGCGTGCGCGGCCTGACACCACCACCTTGAATTATGCCCTTTTCGGATTGTTTTGATTCGGCCCTGACCCGGAAATCCAGCCTTTTACGGCAGTTCGCCGGTCTGCTCGAACCCGCCTCGCCAAACCGGCTCGAAGCCATGGCTCGGCAATCGCGCAGTCTGACCGAAAAGCATTTTGGGAAAACGATGCGCCTCTTCGCGCCTCTTTATCTCAGCAACGAGTGCATCAACAATTGCCAGTATTGCGGCTTCTCACGGGACAATCCTATTTTGCGCGTTACGCTTGAGATCGAGCAAGTCGTGCGCGAGGCCGAGCACCTCGCTGCCCAGGGATTTCGAAGTGTGCTCCTCGTCGCGGGCGAGCACCCCAAATTCGTCTCAAACGGCTACATGGAAGCCTGTGTGAGGGCGCTTCGGCCGATTATGTCGACGATTGCGCTCGAAGTTGGCCCGATGGAAACGCCCGAATACCGGGATCTGGTGTTGGCCGGTTCTGAGGGTCTCGTGGTCTACCAGGAAACCTACGATCGCGAAATTTATGCCGAGATGCACACCTCGGGACCGAAGAAAAAGTTCGACTGGCGGCTCGATTGTCCAGAGCGGGCTTATGAAGGCGGTTTCCGCCGAATCGGAATCGGCGCGCTGTTCGGACTCGCCGATTGGAGGACCGAGGCGATCGGGCTCGCGGCTCATCTCGAGCATTTGTATCGGGAGTGCTGGAAAGCCTCGTTCACTGTGAGTTTTCCGCGTCTGCGCCCAGCTGCGGGAGGTTTCGAGCCGCGCCGCGAATTCACAGACGAGCAACTTGTCCAGCTGATCTGCGCTCTTCGAATTTGTTTTCCACAGGTCGGCGTCGTCGTGAGCACGCGCGAGCCCGCTCCGTTGCGAGATGCGCTTGCTCCGCTTGGCGTGACGATGATGAGCGCCGGCAGTCACACCGAGCCTGGTGGTTACACCGGTCAAGGAAACGACGATCTTCACCTGACGGTCCGCGGTCGGCGGGTCGAGCTTGAAGAAAAGAGCAGTTGCGGGGCGACCGAGCAGTTTTCGATCGACGACCATCGCTCGCCAGCCGAGGTCGCAGCTCGGTTGCGGGCGCTCGGATTTGAGCCGGTCTGGAAAGATTGGGACGAGGCGATTTTGACGAGTTCACCGGCATGATGACTCTGAAAATCAACGGCGAAGACCACGAAATCCAGACTCCAGCCGAATCGCTAACTGCTGAGCAACTGCTGGCGGAGTTAAAGCTCGGTTATCCAGTTTTGGTCGAACTCAACGGAGTCGCGCTGTTTCCGCGCGAGTTGCCCGAACGCGACGTGCATGATGGGGATTCGCTGGAATTGATGCGAATGACTGCAGGAGGCTGAGCATGCGAATTGAGTGCCCTAACCATGATGAACTTGGAAGTGTTGCCTTGGTTTCACCGGATTACGATCCGGCGAGACACTCCGAATTTGTAGAGAATTCCGTGGTTGTTCGTTGGGTATACTTAGGAGAAATTGTCGAACAGTTCTGCCTCTCTCGTGAATGGGCACGCGAATCTGGGATTGAGGCGGGTGATTATCCGTTGCCTGACGATTATCCGAATTGGGAGGCGAAAATTAGATTCGAGTGCAACCCGTGTTTTGAGAAACGTGGCATGCCTCCAGATTGGCTTTCAGTGGATGACTGAGCACAAAAAAAGCGGCGTCCCCTGAGGAACGCCGCCGACGTGGAGTTAAACTCCCCGAGAAAGCTGCTTAGTTACGCGGCCGTGCCTCGTTGATCTTCAGCGCGCGGCCGTCGAGTTCTTTGCCGTCGAGCGCTTCGATTGCTGCATCCATGGCCGACTTGGTGTCCATGGTCACGAATGCGAAACCGCGAGGACGTCCGGTGTCGCGATCAGTCGGAACGTGAACGTCCGTGACTTGGCCGTGCTCAGCGAAGAGGTCTTCAATCTGGTGTTTTGTCGTTTCGAACGACAAATTGCCTACATACATTTTCATAACGAATAAAAATTGGTTCGTCCTAGCGCATTTCGTTGGGGACCTTTCCCCGCGGCAGGCCGAAAGATAATCCGCCGAATCAGAAAAAACTCACTTGGCGTCACTTCAGACCTTGATCGCGCCAAGCTTAGAACCGAGGCGAATTGATCGGCCCGAACGATCGAATAGCGAACTTTGTTTTCGTAATTCGGTGAGAACGGGAAAGAATACCGAGATTTGAAACCTCTGATTTCTCCCTTTCATCTTGCGATTCCAGTAGCTGATCTTTCGGCGTCCCGCCGATTTTACGGAACACTGTTAGGCTGTCCCGAAGGCCGTAGCGCGGAACGCTGGGTCGATTTCAATCTCTACGGTCATCAGCTTGTCTGCCACGTTTCGGAGGACCGAAAATCGGCTGCAATCGAGACGAAGAACCCAGTCGATGGTCACGAAGTGCCGATTCCGCATTTTGGCGTCGTTCTTGAGATGGCATCGTGGCGCGAATTGGCTGAGCGGCTTGAGAAGGCCGAAGTCGAGTTTCTAATCGAACCGCACATTCGATTCGAAGGTGAGCCCGGCGAGCAGGCCACGATGTTTTTTCTCGATCCGAGCGGCAATGCGCTGGAGTTCAAAGCCTTTGCTGACGTCAATGCTCAGCTTTTCGAGAAATAAGAATTCTCGCCGCTACAGCCGAAAATAGAACGCGTAATAGGCCGTTCCTTCCATTTCTTCGATCCGCATTCGGCGGTTCCGAACGTGCTCGCCCCAGCTCTCGGTGAAAATCACTTCGCGGCGCTGTTCGTTGTAGCCGTTGACGATTGTCGCGTGCGCTGGTGAGGCTTTTGGCGGCCAGGTGGCTTGATCGTTCAAGTCCGGCTTGGGTAACTCGGCAGTTCGATCGCCTTTAAATCGTTTGGCGAACGTCGTGTGGAGATAATCTCGTTGGCCGTCATAACGCCGGAAAACGATCACGGGTATGCCCTTGTCGATGCTGTCCTTCGCCTTTTTGAAATCGAAGCTCGTTGCCCGCGATGCTCGGATCTCGCCTTCGTCAGCAGCTGCTACGTAAACTTCGCGAATCAGCATCTTCCGCGTGCTGCCGTATTGAATCGCCGAACCCGCGGCGAGCTCTTCAGTTTCCAGATTCACGCCGAGAAAATGGAGCACCATCGAGAGCGAGCTCACTCCGCAATACGCTCGATTCCCCTGGGGAAAAATCGGGATTTCATCGATCAGGACGTCGCTCCATTCGGTCTTGCGGATGAACTGTTCGTAGTTTGCATCCCGCTCACGACTGCTGAGCTCGGCGGTTTCAGGATCGAGCGCGGTTTCGGCGTCTTCGCGGCTTCGAAACAAGGTTAGCTTGATCAGCTGATGTTCGACTGCGACGATTCGCGAGGTGATTTCGCCGTGTTCGTAAAGTTCGAAGGGCAGAGGAACGGGAAATCGCCGACCGAGCTGGCCGCCGTCGCCCTTTTTTACATCAGCAAGTTCCTGGAGACCCTCGCGAAGAGTCTTCAGCGTTTCGTCGAACTCATTGTCGTAAGCCTGCTCTTTCGCTTTTGCGTCCGGGTCTTCGGCACCACGCGGGATGTAGCCGAAAAAGAATCCGGCATCGTGAAAAATGAAGCTAATCGATTCGATCCGCTGTCCCTCGAATCGACCGATGACGACTTGCGGCGTGACGCCAAAAATGGGCGGTTTGTCGGGAAAAGTTTTCAGCGAAATCCGCGTCGGCGAATTTGCCGGGGCCCAAGTCTGGACGAACGCGGGATCGTCCCAAGCGGACTCGTTCAGGAAGATTTCGGCCGCTGGAAACTGGGCCTGCGCGCCAGCAGTTGCCGGTAGAACGGCAGCTGCGACGGCGACGATTCCGAGTTGGAATCGACTGGAATATTTCATGGCCTGAAGCCTCAGGGACGTTTCAGCGTGACGATCGCGGCGTTGCGGCCACGGTCTTCAGCGGTGATGACGAGACCTTCACTCTTAAAGGTCGCGCTTTGGCCATTTCGTTGAGGCTCTTTGCCGGAAAATGCTTTTATGTTTAGGAGCAGCGCATCAAAGAGGGATTTCCCGCGGACTTCCTTCGCCGAATCGCCGTCGTAGGCGATCTGGAAAGTGTCGATCGATTTGTCTTCGACGCGTTGCATCCGAACGCCAGCAGCGAGCAGACCGAAGATTCGGGCATCGTCCTTAAGCTGATCCTTCTCCCATTTTCCGGGCAAACCGTCTCCGGCTTCCCAAGTGCTGGGTTCTTGAATCGCTTTTTCGAACTCTTGTCCGACGTTCTGGCCGATGATTCCGAAGTTATCCGGAATCGCCAGCCCAATTGCAGCCGCTGTGAGAAAAGTTCCTGCGGCAAGGAGTAGTTTATTAGTTTTCATGACGGGGCGAATTTACAATGTACTCGCATTGTAAGTCAAGCATTTGGAATATTCCCGAATACTTAGGAAATGTGGGCGCCCTTCGTCTCGGTGTAGACAGCGTAAACCGAGGTGCTCGCCGTCATGAAGAGGCGGTTTCGCTTCGAGCCGCCGAAGCAGACATTCGAGCAGATTTCAGGCAGCAGAATCTGGCCGATCCGCTGGCCTTCTTCCGGCTCAAAAACGTGCACGCCATCGTAGCCGTCTCCGACCCAACCGGCGCTCGCCCAAATATTCCCGTATTCGTCAGCGCGGATGCCGTCGGCGAATCCGGCCTTGGTTTCGCCGTCAACTTCGAGCGCCATCGAGGCAAAAACGCGACCGTTTTTCAGCGAGGTTCCATCGATGTCCCAAACTTTGATCACTTCCTTCGCCTCGTCGTAGTGCGATTTTCCGGTGTCGGCGACGTAGAGCTTTTTGTAGTCTGGAGAGAAGCAGAGGCCGTTCGGCTTGAAGATCTCGTCCGTTAGCTTGGTGATTTTGCCGGTTTTGGCGTCGATCCGATAAACCGCTTCTTTTTGATATGGCTGGACCGAACCCGTCGTCGCGCGAGTTCCTTCGTAATTCATGAGCCCGCCGTAGCCGGGATCCGTGAACCAGATTGAGCCGTCTTCAGGGTGAACCACCGCGTCGTTCGGTGCATTGAAGCTTTTTCCTTCAAACTCCTCGGCCAAAATCGTCACCGTTCCATCGTGCTCGTAGCGAACGACTTTGCGCGGGCCGTGCTGGCAGGAAACTTGACGTCCTTGATAATCGAACGTGTTGCCATTGCTGTTTCCGCTCGGAAATCGGTGGCGGAGCGCGACGTGGCCGTCTTCTTCGAGCCAGCGATGTTGAACGTCGTTCGGGATGTCGCTCCAGAGCAGGTAGCGGCCGACGCCGTTCCAGGCCGGGCCCTCAGCCCAGAGCATGTCGGGGCTGTGATAAACGCGCTGGATCGGGGTGTTGCCGAGCTTGAGTTTGTCGAAACGTTTGTCGAGAGAGACGATATCGGGGTCCGGGTAGCGGGTCGGATTCGTCCCGGTCCAGTCGCGCGGCGTCTCAGCAGCTGCTGGGCGGATGGCGAAGGTCGCGGCGAGGGCAGCGCCAGCTCCGGCGAGGAAATTGCGTCGGCTGGCGGCGGGTGAGGAGACGGACTCGAGGTTTTGCTTCATGAGACCGAATTGTAGGAAAGAGAGCGAAGAGCGCCAGCTTGAAATCGAAGGAATCCTTGAGCTCAGGGCGACGATTCGAAACAGTTTTAGTCGTCCAGCTCGACAAGCCAGATATTTCGATAGAGAACCGGGTTGCCGTGGTCCTGCAATTTCAACGGCCCCTTGTCGCCGTGCTTTGCATACTCGGAAATCGAGTGCGAACCACGCCAGCCGGTTCCGCCGCTCAGTTCGACATCGTCGTGAATCACGTGGCCGTTGTGAACGACGGTGAATCTCGCCCGCTTCGTAACTTTTCCGCTGTCGTCAAAAATCGGACGATGATAGGTGATGTCGTAGGTCTGCCATTCGCCCGGCTTGCGGCTGGCGTTGACCAGCGGCTTAGCGCGGCCGTAAAGCGCACCGCACTGGCCATCCGGATACGTCGTGTTTTCGTAAGAATCGAGCACCTGAACCTCGTACTGCCCTTGTAGGAAAACCCCGCTGTTTCCGCGGCCTTGACCGTCGCCCTTCGCCACTGGAGGCGTCGCGAATTCGACGTGCAACTGGCAGGAGCCGAAGCTCCCTGCGCTCTGAAGATAGCCGCCACCGCGGACCGATTCGAGCGCTCCATCGACCAACTTCCACTTCGTGGGCTCGCCGTTAGTCGCCGTCCAGTTCTTCATCGTCGCCTCAGTCCCATCGAAAAGAACCTTCGCGCCTTTCGGGGCTTTTGCGGCCTCCGCGTCGTATGGTTTTGGCTCGACGACTTTCGGTTGCGGCTGCTTTTCAGGATCGGTCTCGTGAACCTTGATCCCATCGATAAACATGTATTCGATCTTCTTGCCGTTCTCTTCGCGGGTCTCTTTATTAATCTCCTGAGCGAATGTCAGGGCCGGCACTGCCATCAGCAGCGAGAGGAAAACAGGGATTGGATTTTTCATGAAGTTAGGGTCAGGAAAATCTCAGCCGGGTCAAGTCCGCCTTTTCAGTTCGCGCCGATTCCGCCTCAACAGCTGCTGGATGCAGATTCCCGCGTTTGCCCGATTGACGCCGCGCGATTCCGGTCTCTGATACCGCATGCCATTTCGCTACACAGGATTCGCTGACGAGGCCGAGAAGGCCCTGGACGATCAAATCTCAACTCTCAAAGAATGCGGTTGGTCTTCGATCGAGTTCAGACTCGTTGACGGCAAGAGCATTTGCGATCAGACCGAGGATGAATGGAAGGCAACCTGGGATAAGCTTCAGGAAAATGGGATCGTGGTCGCCGGATTCGGCGGCCAGATCGCAAACTGGGCCCGGCCAATCACTTCGGATTTTCAAGTCGACGTCGCCGAACTCAAGCGAGTCGCTCCGCGGATGCGCGAGTGCGATACGAAGTTTCTTCGGATCATGTCCTACCCGAACGACGCCGAGAATCCGCTTTCGAACGAGGCTTGGAAAGCTGAGGCCGTTCGCCGGATCAAAGAGCTTTCGATCATCGCCGAAGGCGAAGGAGTCGTGTTAGGTCATGAAAATTGCAACGGCTACGGCTCCAGCGCTGAAGGATTTCTGGAACTCGCCGAGGCGGTCGACAGCTCGGCTTTCCGGCTGATTTTCGACACCGGAAACAACAGCCTCCACGATAATGACGTCGAGGTGACTTGGGATTATTATCAGAAGACCCGGCAGTACATCGATCACGTCCACATCAAGTGTGCTAAGCCGAATCCGGAAGGCGGCGACTACATCACCTGTCATGTCGATCAGGATCCGGTTCAGGAGCGAATCATCGCTGACCTCGAAGCGACCGGCTATGACGGTTGGCTCAGCATCGAGCCGCACCTGAAAGCTGCGATTCACTCTGGGCAGGATATCGACGATTCGGGCGAGGCCCGCAGTGTCTGGGTTGAGTTTGCGAAGAGGCTTGAGGTACTGGTGGATTCGGTCACCGCTGCTGGCTGAGTTTCAGCTCAACTGACGAAGCTTCACCTACGTTTGACCACTATCGAAGGTAACCGTCGATCCAGCCCCGAGATCCCTGGGGCGGAATTTCGTCCGCAACGTTGCTGCCGTCGGCTAGCGTGAACGAAATTCCGAGTGGAAAGTGGCCAGGCGGCGGGTTTTTCGTATACCGGCCGTGTCCTCGAAACTGGCCCTTCGCAACCACGTCAAACTGCGTGATTTTGCCATTTTCCGATTTGATGCCGCCGTAGAAATCCGCCTTGAACTCGCGTTCGCCGTTTGCTGATTTCAATTCTGCTGTGCCTGTCAAAACCCCGGATTTGAGCTTCAAATCGATCGACTTGATCTCTTCTGGTTTCCACATCGGCGGCTCACCCCGGGTGTTGTCGACGAGGTGATAGCGGGCGATCCGCCGCTGGAGTTTCTCTGGAACCTCGCCACGAACTAGAGCCTCGTGTTCGGCGCTGGTGATCCACAAATTGTCCCGCGAAAGCGAAGACTGGAAAATCTTCAGCCATTCGTCGGAGGCCTCTTCGTAACCGCCCAGAACTCTCGCATGAACTCGAAGGACGAGGCCGCCTTCTGGCAGATCGGGATTGAAACGTTTGTCTGGCGAGACTTCCTCGGAAATTGGTTCAACCTTTCCTGGCTTTGATTCGGCCTTGGCAAGGGCTTGCTTCAAATGATTGACCAGCCGATCGGGATTCCGGTTGTTGTTGTAGAAGAGGAGTTCGCCGGAATTTGTCGCCGCATAAAATCCCTGAGTCGTCCGGCCGGAAAAATCATTTCGCGGTCCCTGGCCCGCAATTTTACGATAAAAATCTCCTTCTTCGTCTTTCTGTCGTCGCTGATAAGCTTGATCGATCGCAACAGGCACGAATTTCGATTTGAGCAACGCAACGACTTCCGGATGAGCGAAGCTCGACGCACGGTCGAGCACACCGTTGTTTCACGTGCATCCCAGTGGATGACCGTCCATCGCCCATATGAAAATCGGCTTACCTTCGCGGGCAGCGATTCGCTGAGCATCGAGAACAGAGATCTTCCACGGAATCTGTCGCCACGGTTCGGTCATGTCGGGTTGCAGCTCGGCGTGGAGTTTTTCGAATGTGGTTTCGTCAAGTTGAG
>JBLHKS010000048.1:0-39901 GCA_047620505.1 Verrucomicrobiales bacterium
GCGAACACCTAGCATGTTCTTTGTCCGGAATATCAGGCGTAGCCATGGCCAGTAAGAGATCTTTTTTACACCAAACTTTCGCCATTCGGTCCGCACACCCAGTTCATCCAGTTCGATATCCTCAATTTTTCTCAGTGTCTCCGGATCACGCAAGATTAAGGGTGCGGACCAAGATTCGTCAGGATCCAACGGATCCTCCGCGGCCGGATGCCATGTCGCGAAAGCGAACAACTCAACCTGACCACTTTCGAGTGCAGGCACCTCGTGGGGAGGTAGCGGGACTTTCGGCAGTTTCTGGTCTGGCCAAGTGAATTGAATCACGCCATCTGATTCCGCGCGTTTCAGGGAACCCATAGGAATTCCTGGATTGGAGGAAAAATTTTGTTGCTCGGGTGGCCACGATTCAAATACCGATGCCCACCCACTTTGATAGCCTGGCGTGTTTCGGCTTGCGGTTGGAGAGCTGAAATATTTCGGCCCTGACATCAGCCAGAAAAATACCGTTCCGACTGTCAGAAAGAGTCCAACGATAATCCAGCCCGCCCGTTTCGATTTTTTCGCCATCGCCAGAAAACATGCCTCAATTCGGCGGATTTTGGAGGACGGATTTGCGCGAACTCGAATCGCGCCTATCGATTCTGATGGCCTACGACCTCACTGATTTTCAAACTCAAGTCATCGAACGCAGCCGGGAAGTCCCGGTTCTTGTCGACTTCTGGGCGGACTGGTGCGGCCCCTGCAAAATGCTTGGACCCGTCCTCGAAAAACTCGCGGGCGACGCGGCTGGAAAATGGGATCTCGTCAAAATCGACACCGAAGCTCATGGCGAAATTTCTGGAAAATACGAAGTGCGCTCGATTCCCGATGTCCGGCTTTTCAAAGGCGGCGAAGAGGTCGATCGATTCACCGGTTCCAAATCGGAGTCCGAAATTCTGAAGTTTCTTAAGAAGCATCTCGATTCAGAATCTGGTTCTCAGCTCGAAATTGCTCGGCAACTGCTGGGTGACGGCGAAACCGCAGCGGCTGAGAAATTGCTCGATGCGATCGAGGAAAAGGACGCGGAAGTTTGGATCGCGCTCGCAGCGGCGCGGCTCGAAACCGATCCAAGCAAGGTAGCCGAGGCGGTCGATAAAATTCCGTTAGGGTCAGAATTTGTCGATCGCGGAAATGCGCTCGTAGAAATGGCAGGATTGGCTCTGAAAGCGGACGCCTGGCCGGAAGGTCCGGGGCGCGAGGCTCTCGCCGAGATGCAGAAACGCAATTGGGACCCGGCGCTCGACAAACTGATTCGGTTAGTCGAGAAAGACCGGAATTTTGCCGAAGACGGAGCGGTCGCGGGCTGCAAATCGATTTTCCAGTTCATCGGTCTGAGACACGAAACGGCTGAAAAATATCACCGGCTGTTTTCCAGCGCGCTGTATTCATGAGGACGAAATGTAGAACCGGATCTCCGCATCCGGCGCGGCCCCAAGCCGCGAATCGTTGGTCCGGCGTCCTACGCTTTCAGAAAAAGATCGCGACTTGGGGCCGCGCCCGGATACGGAGATCCGGAACTACGATTCTTGCGATCGGCCTGGCGGTGATTTCAGCTCAGGCTCAAAACGAAGACCGCGTTCTGTCGGCGGATTTCAACGCCGACAAGGAAAACCAGATGATGCGGGCCTACCTCAGGCGGCTCTGCCACGAAAAATTCGATAGCCGCCTGTCCGAACTGGAGCAGCTGGAAACGCCGGAGCAGATCGCCGAATATCAGGCGGAGCGGCGGGCGTTTCTCGAGATTACGTTCGAGATGCACGCGGAAAAAACACCTCTGAATCCGCGCGTAACCGGAAAACTCGACGGCGACGGTTTCACGATCGAAAAGATCGTTTTCGAAAGCCACCCTGGATTCTTCGTAACCGGAAATCTTTACCTTCCGGAAGGCGACGGGCCGCATCCGGCGATCCTCCATCCCTGCGGGCACACGAACAACGGGAAGGCGGCTGAGGTTTATCAGAAGGTGAGCATTCTCCTCGCGCAGAATGGGTTTGTCGTTTTCTGCTACGACCCGATTGGCCAGGGCGAACGCAAGCAGTTGATCGGCGCGGACGGCAAGCCGCGGCTGGGCGCGAGTTCAGAGCACGGCGCGGTTGGCGTCGCTCCGATTCTGGTTTTGCGAGACCTCGCGGCTTACATGGTATGGGACGCGGTTCGATCGCTCGATTTTCTGGAAACTCGGCCGGAAGTCGACCCGGAACGGCTGGGCTGCACAGGGAATTCCGGTGGTGGAAATATGACTAGCTACCTCATGGCCTACGACGAGCGGATCGCGGCGGCTGCGCCTGGCTGCTTCATGACGACGCATCGTTTCAAGAACGAATCGCCGGGTCCTGGCGATGCGGAGCAGAATCTAAATGGGCAGATTTCAGCGCGGTTTGATCACCCCGATTTCATCCTGACACGCGCGCCAAAACCTACGTTGATCCTCGCCGCGACGCACGATTTCGTTCCAATCGAAGGAACGTGGGTCGCCTACAGGCAAGCGAAACGAATCTACACGAAGCTGGGTTTTCCAGAGCGCATCGAGTTGATCGAGGCGAATGAGAAGCACGGTTTTTCGAAGCCGCTTCGCGAAGGCGCGACCCGATTTTTCGCGCGTTGGCTCCAGGATCGACACATCGAAATCGTGGAGCCAGACGAGGTCAAAACGTTCGCGGAAGCCGATCTGCTCTGCACGCCGAAGGGCCAGGTTTCGAGATTGGAAGGCGCTCGTTCGATCCTCGATTTGAATCGCGAGCAAGCCGAGCGACTCCCCCTAACATGGACAAAAGAACTGGATCTCGATCACGTCCGAGCGATCACAGGGATTGGATTTCTCGAGCACCTGCCGAAGCCGAAAGTCGAAGACCTCGGTGATGGAAAACTGATTTTACGGCCAGAAAAGGGGATCGCCCTGCCTGCCAGATTAAGCAAAGTCGGCAAAAATGAGCCAGTTTTGATCGTTAACGGAAAAGGCATGGCCGCGATGCGCGAAAGGGCTGATTCGCTGATCGCCGCCGGTCATCCCGTGATGCTCGTCGATCTCCGCGAGACGGGTGAGACCGAAACTCAGCAGTGGCGGTTCAACGGAGCCGAGGAAATGATCGCTTACATGTTGGGAACGAGTTTTCTGAAAATGCGGGCCGAGGACACGATGCAATGCGCGCGTTTTCTCGCGGAAACGACCGGCCGGGATTCCGTGCGGATCATCGCGGTTGGCGAAGTCGGGCCTCCGGCCTTGCACGCGGCTGTTCTCGAACCTGAGCTGATTTCCAGTCTGCGTCTTGAAAACTCGATCGCGAGCTGGCGGCAGTTGCTCGAAATCGATGACGCGAGCGGCCAGTTGGCAAACGTGGTTCACGGCGGCCTGGTTTTCTACGATCTGCCCAAGCTGATTGAGAAGTTTGGCAAGGATCGGGTGGAGATCGTCGACCCGACGGACGGGAATTGACCCAGCAGCTGCTGAGGTCAGCGGGCCGCGGCGACTTTCGATTCTGCCGCTTGCCGAAGTTCGAAAATTCGTGCGCGAATCGCCTTCATCATCGGCGGCAGGTCGGTCTGAAGGCTACGCTGAACGAGACTCTGCGGAACGAGAAATCCGGGATCGAGGAAGACTTGGTGGAAGAGAAAAACCGAGCCGCTTTGCCCGAAATCAGCACCATCGAGCACGAGCCAGCCTCCGGTTAACTCGCTCAGATCGCCCTCAGTGAGGTGGAATTCGATCTGCTTTTTCGGAGTGACCCTCTTTGAGCGGATCTGGAATTGAATCACGGGCAAAAACCCGATCTTGACCTCTTGCGCGATGAGCTGGCTGGTTTTCGTCCGCTCGAGCACTTTGCAGGAGCGCAGGGTTGGTTGGAATGCCGTCGCCGATTCCGGATCCATCAAAATTGCCCAGACTTCATCGCGAGTTGCGTGGAGTTGGATCGCAATTCCTGCGTGACCGCTGGCTTTTGGATTCTCGAAAAGCACGGTCTCGCCCCGAGCGAGTTTCTCCACAATCGAGGCAGTGAAATCGGGCTCAATCGGTGCCGGAATCTCGGCGAAAACCAGACTGGCTCCGCCGATGGCGAAAAGCAGCCCAACAAAAATAGAACGGGAAAACATGCGAGGGAAAGAGTCGAGGACGTTTGTCTTCGCGGAATCACTGGACCTGGTTCCAGGTTCTTTCCCTAATAATCGATTCTGACGGAAATTTAACCAATCCGAATTGATTGTCGGACGAAAATCAGCGGCGACTGGCGTCGTTCGGCTTACCAGCCAATTCGAATGCATCGTGAACCACTTGGGCTGCACGCTCAATGTCGGCTTCGTCGATGATCACCGCTGTCTTGATCTCAGAAGTCGAGATCATCTGAATGTTCACGTCGTTGGCGGCGAGCGCTTTAAACATTTGCGCAGCAACGCCCGAGTGCGAGCGCATCCCGATTCCGACCACGCTAAGCTTCGCGATTCCGTCCTTCGCCGTCACTTTCACGCTCCCGCCCAGCTCGCTGATCACCGTTTGCAGCGCGTCTCGCGCTTTGTCGAGCTCGCCCTTGTTCAGCGTGAACGAAATATCGGTCACGCCGGAGAGATTCGTGGTCGAAACGTTCTGCACGATCATGTCGATCACGATGTTCGCATCGGCCAGGGCGCCGAAAATTTTCCCGGCAATTCCTGGTGTGTCACGGACGCCAGCGATCGTTACTTTGGCTTGATCGCGTTCGAGACTAACGCCACGGATGACTACGGATTCCATGCTCATATCTTCTTCTTTTACGATCGTTCCCGGGTTTTGATTCAGGCTGCTGCGAACTTCGAAGACGACGCCGAATTTATTCGCGAACTCGACTGAGCGCGACTGCATGACTTTGGCTCCGCTGCTGGCGAGTTCGAGCATTTCGTCATAGCTGAGTTCGTTGATTTTGACCGCATCGGGGACGACGCGCGGGTCGCAGGTGAACACGCCGTCGACGTCCGTGAGGATCTGGCAGAGGTCCGCCTTGACCGCTGCTGCCATCGCGATCGCGGTCAGGTCCGATCCCCCGCGGCCGAGGGTTGTGATCAGGCCTTCCGGGCTGATGCCCTGGAAACCAGCGAGGATGACAATCGTTCCCTCGTCCAGCAGCTGCTGAACGCGATCCGCCTTGATATCGGCGATCCGGGCCTTCGTATGGACGCTGTCGGTCGAGATCCCGGCCTGCCGACCGGTCATCGAGCAAGCCTTGCCGCCCATCGCGTTGATCGCCATCGCGGTTAGCGCGATCGTAGTCTGCTCACCAGTCGAAAGCAGCACGTCCATTTCGCGATCGGTCTGCGTTCCGCGATCAGTGACTTCGTCCGCAAGTGCGATGAGCTTGTTCGTCACGCCGCTCATCGCGGAAACGACGGCGATGACCTGATTTCCGGCCTGCTGCGTTTCGAGAATCCGCTTGGCGACGTTTTTGATTCTCTCAGCCGATCCGACTGAGGTGCCGCCGTATTTCTGGACGATGAGCATCGGGGACGGTGGATTATGGACTGTTGATGGTGGAATTGGCTTCGGCGCTGACGGCTTTTATCAAGCCTTGAAGCGGGGCTATCGTGGCGTTCGTAAGATTCGTCAATTCAGTAAAGAGAGCCTCGTTGAGGTAGCCAACATCTCTGGCGACCAAGAGCGCGTATTCCGTTTCCTTTGCCGATCCCAAAGCGATGTGGAGGAACCGTAAAAACTCCTTCGGGCCTGCCCGTCCCGACCCTTCAGCGATGTTCGCGCCGACGCTGAAAGCGGATCTCCGGATCTGACTCGTGAGGCCGTAAAGTTCGTGCTTCGGAAATTCTTGAGTGGCCGAATAAATCCTAAGAGTCAGCGCGTGCGCTCGTTCCCAAGCGATGATTTTTCGGTAGTTTCGCTGTCTACGATTTTCCACAGTCCAAATTCCACCATCCACAAGCCACAGTCCAAAGTCCCCTAAATCGCTGCGTTCAGCATGATGAACGCTTTAATCGAATCGGCGGTCGGCTCAAGCTCGTAGTTCACGATCGGCTCGGTCTTCAGCGCTTCGAGCGCCGGATGTTTCGACTCTTCGCCGATCGCTTTGGAGATCACGTCTGGGAATTTCGCAGGATGCGCGGTACCCAGAACGATAGTGTTGCGATCCGGGTCGATGTTGGTGAAACCGCAAGCGGTGTGCGGATCGGTCACGTAGCCGTACTTTTCGTAGACCGATTTGATGTTTGTCAGGATCCCTTCATTATCCGTCCGGGTTGCGTCGAAGCTGTCCGGATTGAAATTCGGGATTTCGAGCCGTCCGGTTTCATGGATCTGGCTCATCATTTTCGTCACCGCATCGCCGTCGCCGTCAACGTGGTAGTAGAGAAAGCGCTCGAAGTTTGAGGCGATCCCAATGTCCATCGACGGTGCGTAGCTCGGATGCACATCGCCCTGCTCGTAGACGCCGGTTTTGAAAAGCTTGTAGAGAATGTCGTTCTGGTTCGTCGCGACGACGAATTTGTTGCTGGGCAGGCCCATTTTTGCGGCGAGCCAACCAGCGAAAATATTCCCAAAATTCCCGGTAGGCACGACAAACTGAACGTCGTCCGCTTTCTCCGCGGGCAGCTGCATGAAGGCATGAATGTAGTAAACCGATTGGGCGAGGATTCGCGCTATGTTGATCGAATTCACCGCTGAAAGGCGGACGTCACGCTTGAAACTGGCGTCGTTGAAAAGGTGCTTCACGATCCGCTGCGCGTCATCAAACGAGCCTTCAATTGGGATCGGATAAATATTCTTCGCACCAGTGCAGGTCATCTGCCGCTCCTGAAATTCGGAAATCCGGCCCTTCGGATAGAGGATAAAAACGTTAACGCCTTCCTTGTCGGCCAAGCCGTGAATCGCGGCCGATCCGGTGTCCCCCGAAGTCGCACCAAGCACGTTGATCGAATCCCCGGTTCGCCGAATCTGGTCTTCGAACAAATTACCGACTAATTGTAAGCCGAAATCCTTGAATGCAAGAGTCGGGCCGTGGAACAACTCCAGAACGGAGAGGTTCTCGTCCAGTTTGCGCAGCGGTGCGATGCTGAGATCGTTGAAATTGGTATAGGACCGATCGACGAGTTTGAAGACTTCCTGAGGCGTGTGATCGGTGTCGAACAGCTCGAGAAAATCGACCGCGACCGCCGGATACGGCTCGGCATCATCGCTGATGAGGTCCTCGGGCAGGCTCGGTAATTCTTCAGGAACATAAAGCCCGCCGTCAGGGGCAAGACCGTTGGCGAATGCCTCAAAAAAGGAGGCAGGTTCGCAGTTTTTTCGTGTGCTGACGTATTTCATGGTCGGACGGGGCGGCACTATGGCGGGTCGGGCCCCGGGCGCAAGGGAGGAAACCCGAGAGCCTTCGGGCGGTAAAAAGATTGAACCGCGGATTGCGCGGATGCTCGCGGATGGCTTTTAAGAAAAGACAAAAAAATCCGCGCCAATCCGCGCGATCCGCGGTCATTTTTTCGCCCGAATTTCTACGGACTCGCCGACGCTTCTAGGCCGAGGAAAATCACGAGTTGAACTAATTTTTTCCACATCCCTGAACTTCGGTGTTGCCCGAGCCAGGTTTCCACCGAAATTTCGCGGCTCAGTCCCAGGGGGGGATTGCCGTTTGCGCGCCTAATAATGAAGTTACGTTGGAAAATCCAACTGGCTCTGCTGTCCATTGCACTGCTGCCGTTTATCGTGGCGGGAGTCATCGGATATACACAGGCGCGTGAAACTCTCGAGGAGAGATTCATCCACCATCTTGAGTCGGTCGCCTCGCTTCAGGAACGCCGGGTGACTTCGATTTTTGAGCGCAATCTCGAGCGTCTTCGGCTTGTCAGCAGCCGGACCCAGCTTCGGCTGAGCCTCAGTCGCTACAACGATTCTCCCAGCGATGAGGAGCGGGAAAAGATCAGCCAAATCATCGAAGACGCGCTCCAACCGATCGAACAAATCGAGGAAATCTCGGTTTTCGATGCCATCGGAAAACTCGTCGCTTCGACCAATCCGGCGCGCACGACAGACGAATCGATTGCTGGCGATCCCACGTTTGAAAACCTGCGCGCGCGCGACCGAATCGCCGGATTGAGCGTGGACGACGATGAAAATCTATCGATGGAGCTCGTTGGTCCTCTAGAACTGGAAGGTCAACGGCTCGGCATGATTCTCGTCCGGCTTTCCGGCGAAGAGCTTCTGCAAGTCGCCGAAACTTACGAAGGACTCGGGAGAACCGGCGAGACTCTCCTAGCGGTTCAAGGCGCTAACGGAGAAGTTCGCTACATCGCTCCGGGAAGGTTCTCCAATGACGGGTCGTCGCTGATGAACTCGATTCCAGCTGACCCGAACGCGCCGATTTTCGCGGCGATCAAGCGTGACGAAAAAATTGTGCCCAACGCGATCGATTATCGCGGAGAGAGCGTCTTGTCGGTCACCCGATTCGTTGAAACCGCAACCTTGGGAGTCGAGGTCAAGGTCGACCGTGCCGAAGCGCTCGAACCCGCGCAGCGCCTGCGGACTCTCACCTTGATTAACATGGCGATCACCCTCGGCGTCGTGTCGCTCGTCTCCCTTGCCCTCGGAAAATCGATCCTCAAGCCGATCGAGGATTTGACCCGATCCGCGCACATCATCGAAAGCGGCGACTACGATTACCGGGTCGTTGTTAAAGGTAAGGACGAGATTTCCGAACTCGGCGAAGCCTTCAATTTGATGGCCCAGCAGCTCACGCTCGCTAACCGCTCACTCGAAGAAAAAGTGCAAAACCGCACTGAGCAGCTGCAGACGACAAAAGAGCGGTTCGAGCTTGCAGTTCAAGGCTCAGACGCCGGGATCTGGGACTGGGATCTGAGCAGCGACGAGGTCTACTTTTCCGACCGCTTCAAAGAACTGCTCGGCTACGGGAAAGACGAGTTGGAGAACAAATTTGAGGCCTGGGAATCGCGACTGCATCCGGATGAGCGCGAGGACGTCGTCGCGGCGATGCACGAGCATCTCGAAGTTCGGGAGAACGAAGGTGGGGACCGAATTTTTGACCGCGAATACCGATTGCAGCTCCGCGACGGAAATTTTCGCTGGTTTCATGCGCGCGGAATGGCCTTTCGCGACGAAACCGGGAAACCGAGCCGCATGTCGGGCTCGATCACGGACATCAATTCCCGCCGACAGTACGAAGACAAACTTCGCCAATCCGTCCGCGAACTTGAGCAGTTTGCCTACGTCGCTTCTCACGATTTGCGCGAGCCGCTTAGGATGGTCGCCAGCTACGTCAAGCTTCTCGAACGCCGTTACTCAGACAAGCTCGATGAGTCGGCTCACGATTTCATCCGCTTCGCCGTCGACGGCGCAAATCGGATGCAGCGCTTGATCGAAGACCTCCTGACCTATTCCCAGGTCGGCTCAAAACCGCAGGAACTCGAACCGCTTCATGCCGAAGAAACTCTCACCGATGCGATCCAGAATCTTCAGGAAGCCATCAAAGAGACCGACGCGAAAATCACCTACGATCCCCTCCCCTTGATTTCCGGCGATCAGACTCAGCTGACCCAGCTGTTTCAAAACCTCATCGCCAACGCGATCAAATTTCGCGGCGACAAGCAGCCGGAAATCCACATTTCCGTAAAGCCGGATCACGGCCAATGGCAGTTCAGCATCAAGGATAACGGAATCGGAATCAAAAAAGATTACCAGGATCGGATCTTCAAAATCTTCCAGCGCCTGCACTCCAGAGAAGATTACGACGGGACAGGAATCGGCTTAGCCGTCGTAAACAAAATTATCGAGCGTCACCACGGCAGAATCTGGGTCGAAAGCGCCGAGGGCGAAGGCTCGACGTTTTACTTCACGCTCGATCGGCCGTTGTAGTCGGCCCTTCGGCATTTTTACTGAAAGAACGCGAGGATTCGATTACTAATCTCTTGAGAGAAAGGTTCCCGCTATGCAGATCAAAATCCCCCGTTTGTTGTCGTTTTGGATTGTCCTGACAATCATCTCATCGTCCTTCGCTGACGAAATCGAGGACGCCGAGGCGTTGCTCAATCGCAAAAAATACGTAGAGGCCGCCCAGACCTTGACGGATGAAGTTCTCACCGCAGCTGAGGATTCAGATTTTGCCCGCTACCTCCGCGCGACCGCCCGCTTCAAGGCTGAACAGTTCGATTCGTCGATCGCTGACTGCGAGGCAATCCCGGCTGAATCCACCTGGCGGCACAAAGCGGTTTTCCTCAAAGCTGAAAACCTGATCGCTCAGAAAAATCATGGCGCGGTCGAGGAAATCTACCGTGCTGAGTCCGATCGATTGTTTGCTCAGGAACGAAAGCAGGCACTCGCGCAGCTCCTCATCAATTTCGCCGATGAACTCCGGGAATTGCCGCCAAACGCAGACTCGATCCCGGCTGAGCGCTCAGAACGAGCCTTGGCGCTGCTTGGGACGGCGCTCGAAATCGAAACCGGTTCTGCGCTGCGCGAGGAAATTCTTTACGACAAAATCATCCTGCTTCGAGACACTGACAGGTCACGAGACGAGTTCCAGTCTGCGTGCAACGACTACCTCGCTCGGTTCGACCCGGAATGGACTGAGCCGATCGGCGAAGGAAGGAAGCGAGAAAAAGACAACGCGTTTGCCGGCGCTGCGGGCCAGCATCTTTGGGAAGTCCGGATGATCCTCTTTGAGAGCGTCGCGTCAAATAGCGATGGCGAAGTTCTCTTTGAGAGCGTCGCATCAACTCGCGACGGCGAGGCGATGAGGCGCTTTGCCCGCAAGTTGCTCCCAACAGCACCGGACGCCGGTGAGCTCGAATGGCTTTTAATCTTAAGCAAACAAAGCGGCACTCGCTCAGTTCCTGTCCAGGGCATGAGCACTCTGCAAAAGCCGTTGAACCACCAGCAGCTGCTGGCGTTCGCAGAGAAATATCCAGATCACGGCAGAGCCGCACAAGTCGCGTTCACAATCGCAAATCAGCTGGAGGGAGATGAGGCGATCGAAGCATTTCAGAATTTTCTGAAGCGAGAGGACTGGCCCTTGCCTAAGCTCAATCGAGACGAACCAAACGAGCCGGCCTCCAAGCTCGCCGAGTGGCGCGAGCAGGCCTCGTTTCAAATTGGAGCGATTCGCTTTGCCCAGGGAAACTACGCGGGTGCGATCGAGCAGTGGCGGCAATATTCGAAGGATTTCGCCAGCGGTTCGCTCTGGGCGAGCGCGCAATCGAAGATGGTAACGGCCGAGTTTCAAAACTGTCTCGTTCCGGTCGACGCCGATGATGAAGCCGAAGCTCGAAAGCGATTCGACTCCTTCTTAACCAAGTATCCGCTCAACGGACGCGTGCCCCAGTTGCTCTTCCTCCTCGGCGAATTCTCCTTCGCGAAAGCCGCGAAATTGCAGGCGGACGACAAGCCCGCCGCCGATTGGAAGCCGATGTGCGAAAAAGCGATCGCGGATTGGTCGACGTTGATCGCAAAATATCCGAATTCCTACGAAGCCAAACTAGCGCGCTATCGGACTGGGTCGCTGCAAACCGGACCGCTGGAGCAGTTTGAAACAGGGATGGCGACGCTCAAAAAGTTGCTCGAAATTGGCGGTATCGATTTCAGTGATGCAAACAACAATCTGGAAATCGGGGGAGGATTTCAGGGAGCCGCAATCGCTGTCAACGCGTCAGAAAATCAGCAATTTGAAGGCGGCATCCCTCAAATCCAAGGGGGAAACATCACCATCAATGCCGGACGGAACGATTCAGGGTTGATTTATCGATTGGCCAAGGAACGTCTGGCTTTGTTAGTCCGCAAATCGCTTTCCTTGAAGACCGATCGCGTTTTCCGAACGAACGAAGCCGCGACGGTCAGCCTTCAGCTCCGCAACATCGAAAAGGTCGAGATTTCTCGCTACAATCTCGATCTCGAACGCTACTTCCGAAGCCATCACCGATTCGACACCGAGAACGGGATCGAGTCGCTCGACATCGACCTGATTCAGCCTGACGAAACCTGGACAGTCGACGTCGAAAACTTCATCCGGCACAAGGCTCACGATCTCGAAATCGACGCCCGATTTGAGGCCGCCAAACCCGGCGTCTGCCTCATTCGTGTTGAGGGCGATGGCTGGCAGGCGTCGACCGTCGTGCTGCGGTCTAACATTGATCTAATCACCCAATCGACCTGGCGCGAAGGACTGGTTTTCGCCCAGGATTCCGTGACCAACGAAAAGGTCGCCGGTGCCCGCGTTCTCGTCACCAACGGCGAAGAATTGATCGGCGAAGGCATGACCAACGAGCATGGAATTTTTCGTCTCCAAGGCCAGATGATTCGAGATTCGGCCAATCTTTGTTTCTATGTCAGGGCGGACCAAGGCCAGGCGATCAAGCGGCTGAACTTGTCCGGCATGACCCAGGAAATCACCAAAGGCCGAACTCATGACGACTTCGCGACGCTCACCAAAAAAGGTTACCTCTACACAAGCAAAGACAAATACCGACCTGGCGAGACCGTCCACGTCCGCGGAATCTTGCGTGAGGTCGAAAACGGAGTCTACACCGCTAAGCCCGGCGCACAAACCGTCGTCAGCCTCCTCGGTCCACGCGGCAAGATCGCCCGCGAATGGCGACTGCCGCTTAGCGAATTCGGCACGTTCGAAACCAGCTTCCCGCTTCCTTCGAAAGCCAAGGGATACTTCGTGATTCAAGCAAAACTGAACGACCCGAACGCCGAGATTTACGCAACCAGATTCGAGGTCCGACGCCCAGACGAGGACGGCGCGATCGTGCTCAAATTCGAGTTTGAATCGCCATCGGTCCTCGCTGGCGAAGTGATCCGCGGCAAGCTCGTCGTGCGCCAGCCCTGGGGCGATCCGGTCGTCGATGAACTTTTCAATATCGACTTTCCCGACCGCCAACGGCAGCAGCTCAAAACGAACGCGCATGGCGAAATCGAGGTCACGCAGGAAACCGCAGAACTGACTCCTAGTCGCTTTGCTTCTTTTCGCGCAGAGGCAGTTCACCAACGCGCCTACGTCGGAGGAAGCGTCCTCGTTCAGCCAGCTGCATTTCGCCTCGAATGGGAAAGCCAGCCGGAAGTTACCCTCGCGGGTGAGCCGCTGAAATTCGGTATCGCCGTCCTGTCAGAATCCGGCGCGCCACTGGCTCAGAAAGTGGACTTCGAGATCGAACAACTCCCAGCAGCTGCTGACCACGGCGTGCTCGCGGGCCTGCCCACAATTTCCTATCATCGTCAGCCCAAGGAAGTGAAATCCGTGCTCAAGCGTCAGCTCGATTCCGCTCCCGAAACGGGTCTCGCGGAAATCGAGGCCACCCTGGAGGAGCCGGGGCGCTACCGAGTCATCGTCAGCGAAAGCGACCAGGCCGGCAACCTCGTTCGCAAAGTGTTAGAGCTGGAGGTCGAGGGCGGAGAGGACGACTCGGAGCTGCGAATTTTCGCCGACGAAACCTCCATCGCGGAAGGAGTAACGCTGAAGCTAAGCATTCACAGCGGAGTCGCTTCGCCGCTCGCGCTTTTGACTCTTGGCGGTGCCGCTGTCCTCGAAAGCCACCCGATTTCGCTCAAGGAAGGCCTTAACGAATTGGAGATTCCGATCCAAGCCGAACACTGGCCGAAGTTCGATGTTACCGTGGCTTTCCTTCACGCGGGAAAGCTGGAGCAAGCTCGGCGGACCTTCGATGTCGAACGCGAACTGAAAATCGAGATCGGCGCGCCCCAGGGTCCGGTCGCGCCTGGTGCTGAAGTCGAATTTTCCATCACCACAACGAATGCGCTCGGCGAGCCGGTGGCGGCAGAGGTAAGCCTTGGGCTTTCCGGCGTCCTCGCTGATCACGACCACGGCTTCCTTGAAATGTTCCGTCGTGGTCAGCGTCCAGGAACCTCCTTTCGTTTCGGCTCCACCGCTGGCTTCCAACATTCTCCTCGCTCTCGATTTTTATCGGATAAAGAGGACGGAAACGACGCGCCGGAGTTCACCCGGAATCACAGCCAACAGCTAAGACAAATCATCGTCGACGAACATCAGCTCTGCGCCGAAATTCCCAGACCAATCCCTCAAGTCGATCGGCTAGCCGGAGCTGTCGAACTTGGAGCGCTTTTCAAAAACTCCAGCGCCGCCTATCGCTGGTCCGGTCCAGTCGTCACCGGTGCCAACGGCAAGGCCACGATCAAAGTTAACGCGCCGGATTCGATCGGCGACTGGGGCGTCAGCGTCATTGGCTGTAGCCGAACCAACCTGCTCGGCCAATCCAAAATCACAATCGCGAGCGACAGCCCAATCGAGCTACGATTGAAGACTCCGGCGGATCTTCGCGCTGGAGACACCTGGAGCCCTGAAGCGTTGGTTAAGCTGGGTGGCGGCGATGCTCGGACGCTGACTCTGGTCAGTCAAATCGGTGAGCAGACGAGTGAACGGGAAATCGAGATCGAACCCGGCCGCAGTCAGCGCGTCCTCTTCGATTCGCAGGAAATCACGGACGGCGAGGCGATTTCCTGGAGCGTTCGAGTTGGAGAATTGGTTCGCCAGGCGGAAATCCAGATTCGCCCGCGTGGCGTGGCTGAGGCAGGTTCGTTTGCGGCTTTCGCCCCGGGCCAAATCGCCGGTCCGGCAGCCGCCGGGATCATCTCGGCAACTTTTCATGCTCAACCCGAGGCGCTGCTCGCAGATCTGGCTCTCGGCAGGCTGCCCGTGATTCCCGGGATCGACAACGAGCCGCAAACCGAAGCCAGCGCGTTGCTCGCCGCGACTTCTGCGCTCCGCCTGGCTCGCGCGCGAAACTTGGATTCTCCGGAGTTGGAAACCCGAATCGAAACGCTCATTCTCGCCCTGCAGATCACGCAATCCGATGGCGGCTGGAGCTGGCAAGGCGTCGACTGGCAACGCGGCTCGTTAACCACAAGTCTGGGTTTGTGGGGATTGCGCGAGGCTCAAATTCTGGGTTTCTACGTGAACGAAGCGATCATCGAGGATGGCGTGGCTTACCTGAGTGATGTCCTCACCGTCATCCCGCCTGAGGAGCCGGAGAAAACCGCAATGGTCCTCTTCGCGTTGGCGCTCGAAGACGCCGAAAATTTCTCCATCGCGAACCGGCTTTACCGCGAGCGCGACTCCCTCGATTCCGCGACTCTCGCATTCCTCGCGGGAACTTTTCTTCGAATGGATCGACCAACGGAGGCTGAGCAACTGCTGGAGGTCCTGCTCTCCAAATCGGAAGACGGGAATTGGCCGGGTAGCGAGCGAGTCGCCCGCCTGAGTCAGTCCGGCGACATTTCCGCAGTGGCCCTCTGGTCGCTTGCCAAAGCAGAGTCTCCGGATGCGCAAAAAACTGCGAATTTTCTACTAAGCCGCGACAGTGCACAGAGTGCGATGCAGGGCCTCTGGATTGCCGCGTTGAGCGAACATTTTCTCAACCAGCCGCCAGCAGCTGCTGAAGGAGAAGCGACCCTGAAGCTGAACGGAAACAATTGGGTAGTCCTCGGCGAAAACCAGCCCAGCGCGATGATTTTCAGCGCGCAAGACGCTAATCAAATCAGCTACGAAAGATCGGACGGCATCCTGCTTCTCAAGTGGGCAACCGCCGACAAAAAACCAGCATCTGCCGATGAAAATCGCGCACTGCTGCCGGAGATCGTCAGCCGAAATTATTTTCCTTCAAACCTACGCTCCGGCGACAGTTTTTTGGAGGCTACCAGCACATCGCCGGTTTCGAATGCGGAATTCGGTCAGATTCTGCGCGTCGAAGTCGAATTCAAACAGCCTGAAAAATCTTATCGCAGCTTCATCGAAATCGAAGAATCAATCCCAGCTGGCAGCCTTCTTGTTCCGGGAAGCCTTTCTGCAAACGCGGCAAAATTTGAGCAATCTGGAAACGTCCTTCGCATCACCGGTTTACCCGGATGGAACGGAAAACTGACTTACAAACTCGCCGCCGTCCGGTCTGGAACCTGGTCTGCGCCGCCCACGATCATCGCTGACGGCTGCCGCCCCGAAAGGTTCCTTGTCGGCCTGCCGTCAACGCTCACCATCCTGCCTCCAGGCCAGAAAACCCCGGACCAGTACGAGATGAACGCAGACGAACGCTTCGAGCTGGCTCGACTGCAATTTGGTGCCGACGCCTATGACGAAGCGCTGATTCATTTGGAAGCGATTGAAGAAAATCACGCCAACGACACCGAGATCCGCCGTCACGAACGCGAAATTTCACGCATGCTGCTCTGGATCCACACCACCCGCCCTGACACGGATGCCAAGCGGATTGTCGAGCGCTTCGAGGCCCTCAGTGAACGCCACGCCGACGTGGTCATTCCGTTCGACAAGATCATCAAGGTTGCTCAAGCCTACAAGTCGCTCGGCGAGCTGGAGCGTTCATGGCTGGTTTATCGCGCGATGATCGAAAGCAACTTCATCAACGACGCGACGGTTGCGATGAGCCTCAAAGCTCAGGGTGACTTTCCCGGGTATCGATCTACGCAAATTGATCTGTGGTCGCGATATCCAGATTCTCAAGACGTCTTGCTTGCCTACTTGACGCTCGCGCAGGATCTCGAAGAAAATTCGAGCGAAGTCGACCAGTGGAAACTCCGCAAAGATCAGGAAAAGCCGACGAAAGAGGCACTTCTCGAAGGTAGCCGGGATTTGCTGGAACGATTCTTGACGCTCTATGTAGATAACGACTTCGCTGACTCCGCCGCCTTCAGCCTTGCCAACGTATTTTTCGATCTAAAGGACTACGGCAACGTCGCCTTGCGCTCAGAAGCAGCTGCAGTCGCCTATCTAGAAAGCGACTTTCTATCCAGCTTTCAATACATGGCTGCGTTGGGACACTTTTGGAAATATCAGTTTCCTCAAGCTCTCCAAGCCGCCGAGCCAGTCGCCAACGGTAGAACGGAAAACGCCGCCAGCGCGCGTTACGTGATCGCTCAAGTGCATCAAGCTCAGGGAAATCCGGTGGAAGCGATCGACTGGTATCGGAAAGTGCGAGGCGTCTTTCCGGATGCAGAAGACTCGTTGGAATACCTGGAAGAAAAGGGAGTCAAGTTACCGGACGCCGTCTCGTTTCAGTCAGGTGAAGATGTTCAGATCGAATTATCTTATCGCAATATCAAGGAGGCCGACATTCAAGTCTACAAAGTCGATTTGATGCGTTTGTACTCGCGTCAAAAAGACTTGGCCAATATCGCTAACGTCTCCCTTGCGGGAATCTCGCCCGAAGCCGAACTCACGGTCCAGCTGGGCGAAGGAACAGACTACGAATGGAAAACTCGCGAACTCAAACTTCCGATCGAAAAGGACGGCGCGTATCTTCTAGTTTGCCGGGGTGATTCGACTTTCGCCAGCGGCCTCGCGCTGGTCACGCCGTTGGAGTTAAAAGTCCGCGAGGAATCAGGTCAGGGCGAGATCCGACTCCATCTTTGGGACCAGCAAAAGAAGGCTTACGTCGCTGACGCAGAGATCAAGGCGTTCGATAGTTTGGAGTCCGGCGTTCAGCAAGGCCGGACAGATCCGCGAGGCGCGTTTCACGCAAGCGGGATCCAGGGCTACGCCGCCGTCGTGGTCAAGCATGGCGAATCCAGCTATGCCTTTCATCGCTCGGCAGCTCCGCTATCGCCGTTGATCGCGCCGCCAGCAGCTGCTGAACCGGTCAGCCCGAATGACGTTCCGGACGTCGCCCGTCGAGGAGTTTCAAGGCGACAGGAAATGACCGGAAAGGATGCCTATTTCAAACAGCTAAAAGGCCAGCTGAAGGAAGGCTCCGCCGCGCAGAAAGCCGTCTGGAGTGAGCGCCTCGAGAAGGGCGGAAAAGGGGTTGAAGCCAGCAAGGCCTTCTTGAAATAGTCAGCTGAGAATATCCGTTACGACGTGCGCTTTTTCCACGCCAGTAAGGCGCTCGTCGAGACCGCGGTGTTTCACGCTGAAACGTTCGTGATCAATTCCTAACCGATGCAGAATCGTTGCGTTGAGATCTCGGATGTGGACCGGGTTCTCGACGACGTTGTAGGAAAAATCGTCGGTAACGCCATAACTCGCTCCGCCCTTCGTCCCTGCACCGGCCATCCAGCGGGTGAAGCAGCGAGGGTGGTGATCACGGCCGTAATTTTCCTTCGACAGAGTTCCTTGGCTGTAAATCGTGCGGCCGAATTCTCCGCCCCAGATCACGAGGGTGTCATCCAGCAGGCCGCGTTGCTTCAAGTCCTGAACCAGCGCCCAGGCAGGTTGGTCGACTTCCTTGGTTTGGCGCTCGATGTTCTTCGGCAAACTGCTGTGGTGATCCCAACCGCGATGGAAGATCTGGACAAAACGCACGTCGCTTTCGGCCATCCGACGGGCGAGCAGACAGTTGTAGCCGAACGTCCCGGGCTTCTCGGATTCTGGACCGTACATTTCGCGAATGTGCTTCGGCTCCGTCGACATGTCGACTAACTCAGGAACAGAAGCCTGCATCCGGAACGCCATCTCGTATTGAGCGATTCGCGCGTTCGTTTCCGGATCGCCGATGTCAGCGTGAATTCGCTTATTCATCGAACTAAGCTTGTCCAACATCAGTCGTCGAGCCTCGGTCGAAACCCCGTTGGGATTCGAAAGGTAGAGAACGGGATCGCCCTGCTCGCGAAAAGCGACGCCGGCATGTTTTGAAGGAAGAAACCCGCTTCCCCAAAGCCGCGAATAGAGCGCCTGGCCGCGTGGTTCACAGTTGAGGACGACGAAATCCGGCAGGTTTTTGTTGAGGCTGCCAAGACCGTAGCTGACCCAGGATCCGATGCTCGGACGCCCCGGAACCTGGTTACCCGTTTGGATGTAGGTGATCGCCGGATCGTGGTTTATCGCCTCTGTCCACGTCGAGTTGATAAAGGCGAGATCGTCGACCATCGAAGCCGTCTTCGGCAGAAGTTCGCTGACCCATTTTCGGCACTCGCCGTGTCGTTTGAATTCGTATTTCGACGGCGCTATCGGAAACCTCGCTTGCGAGGCGGTCATCGTCGTTAGCCGCTGATCTCCGCGGACGGACGGAGGAAGGTCCTTGTTGAAAAAGCCCTTCATTTTCGGCTTATAATCGAAGGTATCCAGCTGGCTCGGCGCGCCCGCCATGAAGAGGTAGATCACGCGTTTTGCGCGCGGCGCGAAATTCTGAGGAGCCCCTGACATGCCCGCCAAAGCCGCAAAGCCGAGACCAGCGGTTCCAGCGCGGAAGAACTGACGGCGGGTTTCGAGATTGATCCAGTCCTGGAAGGTGTCGTTCATGCTTTGTCAGGATTTATTGATGAAGTCATCGCGGTTCATGAGCGTGTTCGCGACCATCGTCCAGGCGGCCAGCTCAGCGGCGTCGAGACTGTCGTCAGGGACGCTCTCGCCCGTTGCGATCAGTTCTTTTGCCGATTCCGCATCAGCCTTGAACATCGCTTCGAACTCAGCAGCTGCTGAGACCATGTCGGCAAGATCCGAGGCATTCGCGGGGCGCGAGAAAACGGTTTTCAGCATCCAAGCGGCCCGAACTTTTTTGTCTGAGGTCACCTTCAGACTTTGCTCGGCGAGTGCCCTGGCTGCTTCGACAAACTGAGTGTCGTTCATCAAAACCAGCGCCTGCAGCGGCGTGTTCGTCCGCTCCCTACGAACGGTGCAGCTCTCGCGAGTCGGGGCGTTAAACGCGGCCATCGAAGCAGGTGGCGAAGTCCGTTTCCAGAACGTGTAGATGCTGCGACGATAAAGTCCGGCACCCGTATCGGCTTTGAATTCGCGGGTGTTCGAGCCCGCAAAGGCGACCGCTTTCCAGAGTCCGCTCGGTTGATACGGCCTAACGCTTGGACCGCCGACATCGCGGCGCAAAAGACCGCCGATCGCGAGTGCCTGATCGCGCAGAACCTCGGCATCCAATCGAACGAGCGGCCCACGCGCGAGGTAGCGGTTTTCGGGATCTTTTCGCAGTCTGTCAGGATCCGTTTTCATCGTCTGGCGATACGCGGCGGAGGAGACCATCAATTCGAGCATGTGGTTCACGTCCCAGCCGGTTTCGACAAATTCCGCCGCGAGCCAATCCAGCAGCTGCTGGTTGATCGGGCGTTCGCCCATCACGCCGAAATCTTCCGAAGTTTTGACTAACCCAATTCCAAAGACCGATTGCCAAAGCCGATTGACCATCACGCGAGCGGTCAGCGGGTGGTCCGGATGCGCGAGCCACTTCCCGAGGCCCAGTCGATTCTGCGGAGCGCCGTCCAGCATCGGTGGTAGCACGGCGGGAACGCCAGGCGCAACTTCGTCCTCACGCTGATCGTACTCGCCGCGCGTCAGCACCCAGGCGCGCGGCTTTTGATCCTCGCGTTCGAAAGTTACCATCGTCGTGTCCGATCTCGAGTAGATGAAATCCCGCCGAAGCTGAGTTTTGCCAAGTTCAGCCTGTTTCGCCACGTAAGCCGAATCAAAACGATTCGCTGCGTAGAGCTCGGCCAGTTCGCGGCCTGCCTCGTCCAGATCAGCCCATTTTTTGCCTGACAAAGCCAGAAGATCAAACTCCCGAGCGAGCAACTGAACCTCATCGTTTGAGATCCAATGGCCAAAAATCCGAACGTCGCTCAAACCGCCAGTCGGAAGATTCGGTGCCAATTTCAGCGGAGCCGAAAAGGGCTCTACATCCGTTAAATACGATTCGGTTGCGTTCCGCATCCGCCGAAATTCGCCATTCACCGAGAGCGTGATCGAAGAGTTCGACTGCCCGCCGGAATACCGAACGACGACGTGCTGCCAAGCTCGCGGAGTCAGCGCTTCGTCGCCTGGAAGCAGCCCTTTGATCGTTTTCCCAGCCCGATCGGTCAGCTGAAAAGTCAGCGCGTTCTGAACGCTCGTGGTGATTTTCCAACCGGCTGTGATTTTATCGCTGACCTTGATGGTTTGGTCGAGAACGGTCGTGCCGACGACTTTGTCCGGCGTCCGAATCCAAAAGCTGACTGAAAACGGAGCCGCCGGCGTCACTTGGGTTTCGGTTTCGACCTGCGTTTTCGAGCCCGTCTCAAACCGCAAACCGCGCTTGCCTGCCGGATGATCCTCCGCCTCGGATGCGCCTTCGCCAGGGTCCCCGAGCGCGATTGTCGATGGAAACTGGATTCCAGCAACTGCTGCCGCCCAAAGCTTCTCAGCATCGACGGCAAGCCCGTCCAACTCCTCGCGCAATCTCGATCGGAGCGCTCGCAGCTTCTCCCATTCGCTCTGAAACTCCGGCTTAGGAAGCACGATCACCGGCGGCGAGTCCTTTTGATTTCCGTCCATCGCCGGCTGAGTCGTGTTGTTGAAAAACGCGCCTAACCGATAGACTTCTCGCTGGCTGATCGGGTCGAATTTATGGTCATGACAGACTGCGCAACCAACCGTCAGGCCAAGGAACACCGTCGAGACCGTCTCAACTCGATCGATCATGTAGCGCACGTCGAGCTCCGCGGGGATCGCCCCGCCTTCGCTAGTCGTGATGTTGCAGCGGCCGAATCCAGTTGCGATGAGCTGCTGTGTCGTTGGGTTCGGCAGGAGGTCGCCAGCGAGTTGATCGATCAGGAAGCGATCGAACGGCATGTTGTCGTTGAAGGCGCTGATCACCCAATCTCGGTAGGGCCAAATCTCTCGGTAGTTGTCGAGATGCATCCCATGGGTGTCGCCGTAGCGAGCGGCATCGAGCCAGAATCGAGCGCGGTGTTCTCCGGCATGCTCGGACTCTAACAAGTCCTTAACGTAACGATCGTAGGCACCGGGTTTTGAGTCGATGATGAATTTTTCGCGAAGCTTTTCATCCGGCGGCAGGCCGGTGATGTCGAGCGCAGCTCGGCGGGCCAGAAGATGCGCGGAGGCTTCTTCGTTCGGCTCCATACCCATCTCAAGCAACTTGGCGAGAACGAATCGATCGATCGGATTTTTGCCCCAATTCGCCAGCCTTTTCGGCTCTGGCGGGTCAGGGCGATTCGGCTTTATGAACGCCCAATGTTCCTGCCATTCGGCACCTTCGGCGATCCATCGAGCGAGGATCTGCCTTTCTTCCGGCTTAAGGGATTTGCGAGAATCCGGCGGCGGCATGATCTCATCCGGGTCGCCGTGAAACACCCGAATAACGAGCTCAGATTTTTCGGGATCTCCCGCTGTGATCGCAGCCTTCGCGCCTTCGGGCGTGTCGAGCCGCAGATCCGCTTTTCGACCCGCGGCATCCGGGCCATGGCACGCGTAACAGTTTTCGCTCAGGATCGGTCGGACATCCTCGTTAAAACTGACCTTGCCTTTTATTCTCTTGGACGAAGTCGAGATAAATTGGGTTGGCGGGCGCTGCTGCGAGCCGGTCATCGCGATCGCATTAAATTCCAATCGGTAGGCTTCCTCGGGAGTTGGATCGACCTCGGTTGGCTCGTTTTTGACGACCTCGGGCTCGCGTTGATTCCACTTCGCCCACGACGCTGCGCCCAAAATCACGACAGCAGCTGCTGACGCCGCGATGAACCTGGTTTTCCATCGCTGCGCCCGACCTCGCGGCGCAATTCCGCTCGGAACGACGTTCGGCTCGCCAAACGACTCCAACTGGGAAATCATCTGGCTAGTCTTCAGATATTCGCTCAAACGATCTTCGTCTTCCGCGATCAATTCCCAAAGCCGTTGCCGCTCCCAATCGGAGAGTTCGCGTTCGCCTAACGCAGCCAGAATCGATTCAAATTCACGCTCCGTGCTCATTTGGTTTCTTTAGATTAAGTTGCTTCTCGACACACTTTCGCAGCGCCCGCTTGATCCGGAACAACGCTTGGGACATCGCATTCGGCGTCATCCCACGTTCATCAGCCAGCTCCTGGACTGAGGTCTTATTCATGTAGCGGCGAGTGACGAGATCGCGATTGCGTTCCCGAAGTTTGCTGAGGCAATGCGGCAGGTGCTCGACCTCCTCGTCCCAACGCGTATCCAGTTTTTCCGCTTCGTAGGCGAGCTTATCAAGCAGGCCCTCATCCGGAAGCGACAGCTCCTTTGCTCTCGCCTGCTTGCGCCGATAATTCTTCACGGTGTAAAACGCGATCTGGAACGCCCAGGCCTTGAAATTTGTGCCCGGCTCGAACAGCTCGCGCTTGCGCCAGAGCACGAGGCAAGTTTCCTGGGCGAGGTCCTCAGCGGCCGCCTGGTTTGCGGTCAACGACACGAGAAAGCGCCGAAGCGGCTCCCGGTGGGCCTCAAGGAGCGCTTCAAAATCGTCGGCATTCTGCAAGGTTGAGATCACAGTGTGGTTCGCGGTTGAATGTCGGGACCCGCCTGGTCTTACACACTTCACGGACCGACCTGCGAATCGCTGTCGAAATCTCAACCGCCAAAATCACAGGCCCCTCACTTTTTGGCCTCCAGTTTCTTTCGAATCGCGTCAAAATCGGCCTTCTCGTCTGTGTGATTCAGCGAAAGCGACTTGAGAGCGATGATGTTCAAGGCGATCTCGTTCGGATCGGTCACACCCTCAAAAACGCCCAACATTGCGCGCAAATCGGTGGAGTTGAAGAACCCTTCCGAGCCGGCAAACTCACGAAAAAATTTCTGATTCGCGGGACAAGGACCAATCTTCGCAAGAGCTCCAATAATCATCCCAGTCGCCAGCAGCTGCTCATTCTTCGGCTTCGGCGGCGGCAGGATCCGGCCATCCTGAGAGAGAATTTTTCCGCCGTCCAATTCCGCGCCGATATCGATGAGCGAAGTCTGCGAAAACTGCTTCTGTTGGTTTGCGCCCACCATCTGGCCGAAGCGCTGACCACTGAGATCGCCCGTCGTTGGCGTGTTTTTCAACTCGATAAACATTTCCACCAACTTGGGAATCGCCGGCTTGGCCGCGGGACCGATTTCGCCTAACGCAATCACAATCGCGGCGTGGCTGAAGCCGCTTTCAAGGTCGAAGGCTTCGATCAACGGCTGGACCGAAGCCGGATCACCCAGCGCGCCGCAGACCAACGCGCCGGTCGCCCGAGTTACGCGATCTTCGGACTTCAACGCTTCAAGTGCGAGCGGCAGAAATTGAAGGTCGCCCGATTTTTTGAAGACCTTCTTTACGAATTGGCGCTGCTTAGAAAATCTCGATGTATCCCGAATTTCAAGCAGGATTTCGGCGAATTCCGGCCGCTCGGCGAGGGTCTTCGCGACTGCATTCACCGCATCCAGGTTGTCGGTCGCAAACCTCGATACCAGCAATTCCAGAGCCTCGCGGGAGGGCGTTCCGATGGCCAGATATTCGGCCGAGTGGTACTTGTCGCGAATGAGTTCGTCCGCCGCAAAAACGACTCGCCAACCTGCCAGAGCCTGGGCGGCCTGAAGGCGGATGTGCGGCTGCGGATCGACGAGAGCCAGATTCTGAAGCGCGTCTGCCGACTCTGGAGTGTGCGGCCCGTAAGCGAGGGCCGTGGTCGAAACCGATCGCACTGCGGCGTTCTGCTCGGGATCGAGCCCGCGAATGAAAAACGGTCGCAACGAATCGTTCTCGCGCACGGACGATCTGATGAGACTGGCCAGAATGTAGGGATTTTCTCCGGCTTCAGCCTTCTCAAGATGCTTGACTTCAACTGGCCGCGGCGCTCTGAACTTTTGGGCCACCATACGATGCTGACGGTCCTGGGAAATCTGTATTTTTGGCTCCAGCTCCGTCTGCGCGATCATCGTTTTCTCGGCACCTGCCCGGAAAGCTACGATTCCGCGTGAACCGGAAATCCAAGTCAAATCCCCCTCCGTTCGGGTCGAATAAAGGGAACCACCGAGCAGGTCAATCGGCTGCCGATCTTCCACGGTAGGTCGACTGATGATCGGGACGTTTTCGATCTCGTCAATTCCAACAAACCTAAGCGAAAACCGACCGGCATTCGGATTGAAAACGGTTAGCGGCGAATCCCATTCCTTTTCTCGCACGCTTCTAAAAAGGACTTCGCCGCTTGGCCTGACGAGGATTCCGGGAAGATAATTCCGAGCCATTCCATGACGTCGGTCGAAATTGAAAATTTGATCATTGTCAGGACGAATCAGCGTAGCTCCGTGGGAAGTCGTCACCCAGAATTCGCCGCTCTCAGACTCAGCAGCTGCTGCGGATGCAAAAACCATGTCGGTTGCCAGACCAGGAAGTTCAAGCCGTCGAAATTCGCCTTCCTTTGAATCTCGCCAGAAAACTCCGAACGGCTCCTCTTGTTGAAATCTGGAGAATGGCGGGCTTTCCCATTCTCCGATTGATCCGAATGGCTTACCTCGAACGTAGACGGCTCGGCCGTCGGGCAAATTGATTCCGAAGCCCTGGTTATATCGGCCTTCCCAACGACCATCGGCATGACGAAATTTGCGGAGTCGCAGTGGCAGCGGACAGTCTGCGATTGAGGCCTGAATTTTCTGATCCCGGCTGAGCGAGCCAAATTCGTCTTCGACAAGTTCTGGATCAATTTTCGGCATCTCAAGCCGGTCGAGATCCGAATTGTAGACGAGATGCAAGAAACAGAGTTGCCCATCGATGCGGCCTCGAAATTCGACGTTGTGCTTCATGTCCTGCCGAACTTCTTCCGGTAGGTTCGGCTCGTAGGGAACGAGGGTTGCAACTCCAGTTTCGGGATCGATTCGAGCAACGAAATCACCAGTGTCGTGGCGGTCGGATCCACCTTCAAGACGCAGCCGCACTCGCGCCCAGTACGCGCCGTCCGCCTTGGTTAGAAACTCGAAATAGACCTGAAGGTCTGAAGCGATCTCAGCTTGATTCGCTAGCTGAAAACTGGTCCAGGTTTCGGTCTTTGGATCAAATCGAGCCGTGTTGATCCAAACGGATTTGTCCGTATCGATCCAGATTCGGGTGCGCTCGTCCTGCCCAAGGTCCCCTTCATCGAACAACGTCATTTCCATCGATTTCGTGTTCAGCCGAATCAGCGCAGACGAAGTGCTGACCCAGAGCTCATCGCCTTGCATCGCCATAAATTGAACTTCTCTCCACCTCGGGGCTCCCGCCTTGGATTCGGTCTGATGACCGGTCAGATTGGCGACTTCCCAGGTCTTGAGATCGATTCGGCGCAGGCCGGTTGGCGTCCCGACCCAGAGGACGTCCTCGTTGGCGATCAGCTCTTTCGCAGTGACTCCAAGCAGGACGGAATGAAGCAGCTGCCCGTCAAAATCGTAGACCGAAACGCCCCAAGGCTGGCCGATAAAAACCCAACGATCGTTGCGGCAGATCGACTGACCGTTCTGCAGCGAAACATAGATTTTTTCGACATTGTCAGGCAGGTTTTTCCACGGAATCTGAGTCGGCAGCTGCTGGTCGCGATCGAGCATTCCTTGAACCGAACCCGCGAGGCGGAAATCGAGTTGTGCCTGAATTCTGTCGAGCCGTTTCCGGTAGCCAGGATTGAGCTCACGCGCACTAGCCTTATTCAAATGCGCCTGGAATTTCTCGAGCGTTTCGGCGTCGGCGTGCTCAAGCAGAACGGAGACCGCACGCTCCCCGAAATCTGAAGCGCTGCCGATCATTTCGTCTCCCATCGGCTCTTCCATGCTCGCAAAACGGAGGCCGAGAGCCTGAAGCTTTTCGATCTGCCCGGTCTTCGCGTAAAGCCGAAGCAGGCGATAAACGAGATCGCCGTAATCGATGACGATCGCGTGGTTGAACTCCGCAAGCTGTGGAGCGCTCCGCGTGAACGGCTCCTGGTATCGCTGAGGTTCACTGGCTAGAAAATCTTCGTAGAATTTGATCAATTCCGTTAGCTCTTTTTGATCACCGAGCCGCATCAGTTCGATCTGAAGCGCCTGATTTTCGGGACGAGCAGCTGCCCACTCACGGATCAGCCGCTCGCCGCTTCCGCGCTTGTGATTTTCGAAAGCATCGCGCCAATGCTCGATCACTCGGAGCTCGACGATCGAACGCTCGTTCACCACGAATTCCCAGGCGCGCTCGAATTCGCCTACGTGGAAGAGAAGCGCGGCGCGCGCGAGGTCCGAAATTTTCCCAGGTTTGGCAGGGCTTGGCTTTCGGTTAGCCAGGCGGAGAGCCCAATTTTGAAAGCGTTCCAGCTGATCCGCATCGAGAGCCGATTGTCTGAGGGCGGCCAGCCCCGCGGGGTGATAATCGTAATTTCCGAGCCCGTAGTTTTCCTGGGTTTGCAGCTCAATTTCGAATGCGTCCGCGAGACGTCCGAGAGTTCGATAAATCGCGATCAGTTCCCGGTGGATCTCGGCTGTCTGAGCATCGGGGCGGAAGTGGATATCCTTAAGGATCTGGGCTTCCGGGGCGGTCTGTTCATCGAGATCCAGCGCATGCTCAAAGCTCCTCGCCGCTTCCTCCATTCGATGGCGCTCGCGATAGAGTTTTCCACGCCGGATTGCTCTGGAAATCTCCGGCAACTGCTGATATTCATCGAGGTAACTCAGATGCAGTTTTATGGCTTCGTCAGGCTGACCTTGCAGATCGCGAATCCGCGAAAAGACGAGGCGAGACGGGTTGTGATCGTTGACGTCGATCAGCCGAGTGAAGAGCGCCTCCAACTGGTCTAACGCGTCGGCGTCCTTGAAAAATCCGTAGGCAATTCGAATGAATTCTTCGGCGGTGGCTGAGGGCAAAGGTTCGCCACCGTAGTGGTAGCCGAACCCCGAGAAATAGCCGCCGAGGTAACCTTGAGAATTCGGCTCGAGGTCAGTTTTCCGCAAGAATCGGCTCAGCATGCTGAGAATTTCCGCCTGACGTTGATCCGATTTTTCACGATTCAGAAACGTGGCGTAGCCGATCGCGAATCGATATCCGTATTGGTCGGGAACCGGCGGCTTTTCATGAATCGCCAGCATTCTTGCGTACTCAGCCGCGACGTCGACATCGGATTCAAGCGCGATGAATCGGCGCATCAGCCAGTTGTCGATCGCGATTCCAGGACCGATCTGGATCCGTTGATCGAACCCTGCGTTTCCGGAAAAATTCGTCGCGTTTTGCCAGATTTCGCCACCGCGCGCGATCGACAAGCCGGAAGCGTCCGTCGCGACACCGAGAGCTTCGATGTCTTGATCGGTTATCGGATTTTCGGTCGGTTCGCTAACAAGGGAGATGTCGATGATTTGACCGAATCTTGAGATTCCCAGCTGGCTCACGAGGCCCTCGACGAATTTGGATTCGACCGGGTAGAATTCGGATTTGGATTCGGTCAGGGCTTTCGTGCAAGCACGAAATTCGGCCAGCGCTTCTTCTCTTTCGCCAGCCGCCAAGTGAATTTCACCGAGGACGAGACGAGCGCGGAGTTCGAGCGGAATCCCGAGCAGCTCGCGCGCTGATTCTGGCTTGGAATCGGGGTTAGCGAGAATTTCTTCGACCAGCGGCTTCACCAATTCGGGATGCCTTCGAGCCAACTCGGCGGCTTTCGAGACTGCGGCTGAGATTTGCAGGGAGAGATCGAAAGCCTCGGCGATCTGCCCTTGATCCTCGGCCTTTACCGCCTCTCGCAGAATCAATCCCGGGTCCGGCCGTCGTTGTTCGGGCTCTTCAGCAGCTGCTGGGTAGAAGCCGATGGAAAAGATGAAAAGCAGAGAGATCAGACGAGTCGTTTTCACGAGCGGGAGTCTAGCGGGAACCTGGGCCGCCGGAAAGGGCCGACTGGCCGGGAATCGCGGAAATTACAATTCGCTGACAAGCGGAGTCGCTTGCGTTCCATCGATCACGCGGCTTTTTGCCGACATGAATCGAATCCTGTCTTTGCTGCTGGGCCTTTGCCTTTTGCCTGGCATTTTGCCTGCCCAGAATCTTGAGCCGATCAAGCCGATCGAGCGGCGACTCCCACCTGCGGGAATCGAGATCCCGGATGACGTGCGTCAGCAGCTGCTGGGGCGGCTGAGCGAGCTCAAGCAGGCTTACGAGAAGCTGAAATTCCACCCGGACAATCCGGACGCGGGCGTTCTCATCAAAGGCGTCGACTTCGCCCTGACAAACGGCGAATTTTATAACGAAAAGGACTTTGCAACCGCGAACCGCCATCTCGATCTCGCTGCCGAACGAATCGAGGCGTTGGCGAAGCAGTCAGCGGCCGGAGAGCGTTCGATCGACTGGGGTTCCGGGCTCACGGTGCACGGTTACGAGTCGGAAATCGACGATTCGCTCCAGCCTTACGGGCTTGAGATTCCGGAAAAGCTGGATCGCTCGAAACCGGCTCCGCTGCTCGTCTGGCTTCACGGCCGAGGCGATAAAACGACCGATTTGCACTTCATCGAGGGCTGTCTGACGCGTTCGCGAGCGATGGGCGGTAAAATTGCGGAGCAGGAGGAATTTATCGTGCTTCACGCGTTCGGTCGGCAATGCATCGGCTGGAAACACGCGGGCGAACTCGATGTGTTCGACGCGATCCGGGCGGTCGGGGTGGATTTCGAGATCGACAGCGATCGAGTCGTGTTGGCTGGGTTTTCGATGGGCGGCGCGGGAGCCTGGCACGTCGGCGCGCACTACGCGGATCATTTTGCGGCGGTGCACGCGGGTGCGGGATTTGCGGAGACGAAGCTCTACAACAAGCTGAAGCCGGAGGACTTTCCGCCGAAGTACGAACAGGCGCTCTGGGGGCTCTACGACGTTCCTGGGTATGCTCGAAATTTGCTGAATCTGCCTGTGGTCGCCTACAGTGGCGAGGTTGATAAGCAGAAGCAGGCAACTGACGTGATGGAGGCCGCTTTGGCCGAACACGGGCTCGAGTTAACGCACTTCATCGGGCCGGGCATGGGCCACAAATATCACGATGATGTCATCCCGCCGATTTTCGATATTCTGCGCCAGGCGAAAAGTGCGAGGCTGCCGGATCAGGTCGAAATTCAAACCCGAACTCTGCGCTACGGCTCAGTGCATTGGGTCGGCATCACCGGGATGGAAGAGCACTGGCGCGAGGCTCGAGTCAGCGCGTCGAGAACGGATCAACTCGCTGAAATCACGACCGAAAACGTAACCGGTTTGATGGTTGGAGCCCGACTGGACGACGGCGGATCGAAGCTGATCGTCGATGGGCAAACTCTCGAATGGGGAGAACAGACGAAGGAAGTTTTTCTACGTAAAACCGACGGAAAATGGGGTTTCGAAGAAGATCCCTGGCGCTCGGGTGGGCTGCAAAAACTCCCGCGTCTGCAGGGTCCGATCGACGACGCCTTCATGGCTTCGTTTCTTCTCGTTAAGCCGTCAGCGAAGTCGAAAAACGCGCTTCTCCAGCGCTGGCTCGATTTCGAGATCGCCCATTTCGAGAACCGCTGGCGCGAATTGATGCGCGGCGAGCTTCGAGTCAAAACCGCGAATCAAATCACCGAAGACGATCGTTCTCGCTACAATTTGATCTGTTTCGGCGATCCTGACACCAACCCGGTCATCGCCGCCGCGCTTCCGGAGCTCCCGATCGAATGGAATTCCGAGCAGCTGCTGGTTGCCGGAAAATCCTACGACTCAACAAATCACCTTCCGGCGCTGATTTTCCCGAACCCCGATCAGAACCGCCGATATATCGTTCTGAACAGCGGCCTGACATTTCGCGAAGGCCACGATCGGACGAACTCGCTGCAAAATCCGAAGCTTCCAGATTGGGCTGTTATCGACATTCGTCAGGATCCTGACAATCTCACAGCCGGAAAAATTGTCGCTGCGGATTTCTTTGATGAAGCTTGGCAATTCAAATCCTCGCACTGACAAAATATCCGCGATTCCAGAATGGAGCCTCGGGAAATACGTGTTCATTATCGCAAAAGATTCTCAGGAAAATTCTCGCTTTCCCCGTAGAATTCGGGAAAATCGTTGTTCGGATTCCAATTTTCGAATTTCACAGACCCATCGATGATTCTGAACAATCGAGAAACGACTTTTAGCGGAGGCCACATGGTTGGATTGGGGGTTAGTGTGTTGGGCGCTTGCACCTGGCCGCTAAAATAAACACCTTCGGGGACCGGTCCCGGCCGGGGCCGGTCTACCGAAGGGACTAAAAATGTTCGAGACGGATCCGGAGGCGCAGTTGGAGTTGCGCCATGTCCAAAGCAGCCCTAAACACTGCGCCCATGAGCGAAGACAAAATCTGCCGCTGGGGAATTCTGAGCACGGCCGGAATCGCCCAGAAAAACTGGGAATCGATCCGAAATTCGGAAAACGCGACGCTTGTCGCTGTCGCCAGCCGGAGTGAAGAAAAAGCGCAGGCGTTTATCGACGAATGCCAGGGCCAGGTCGCGTTTCCCGAGGCACCGCGTGCGATCGGGAGCTACGAGCAGCTGCTGGCTGCCGACGACATCGATGCGGTTTACATTCCGCTGCCGACGGGCGTGCGAAAGGAGTGGGTGATCAAGGCCGCTCAGGCCGGGAAACACGTGATGTGCGAGAAGCCTTGCGCGATTCACGGCGATGATTTGGCCGAGATGATCGCCGCCTGCGAAACGGCGAACGTCCAGTTTATGGACGGCGTGATGTTCATGCACAGCAAGCGGCTCGACGCCGTCCGCGCCGCACTCAACGACAGCGAATCCATCGGGGAAATCACCCGAATCGCCTCGCAATTCAGCTTTTTTGCGCCGCAGGATTTTCGCGAAGGCAACATCCGGGTTCACAGCGGGCTCGAGCCGGCAGGCTGCCTCGGCGATCTCGGCTGGTACACGATCCGGATGACGCTCTGGACGATGAATTACGCGATGCCGAAGCAGGTTTCCGGCCGCCTTCTGGCCGGACACGCCCGGGACGACAGCCCTGATCAGGTTCCGACCCAGTTTTCCGGCGAGCTGTTTTTCGACAACGGTGTCTCCGCCAGTTTCTACAATTCCTTCGAAACTCAGCATCAGCAGTGGGTCAATGTCAGCGGCACGAAAGGCCATCTCACGATCAACGATTTCGTCCTCCCGTATCTCAGCAACGAAGTGAATTTCGACGTCGCCAACGCCGCGTTCGTCCAGGACACCTGCCAGTTCGTGATGGAAAAACACACCCGGACCGTCGCGACTCCCGAATACTCGAACAACCACGCGAACGCGCAGGAAACGAACCTGTTCCGCAAATTCTCAAGCCTCGCGCTGAGCGGCCAGCCAGATCCGCATTGGCCGGACATCGCGCTCAAAACTCAGCGCATTCTCGATGCCTGCCTCGCCTCGGCTCGCGACGGCGGGAAGCTGATCGATTTGTAGGTTCTACACCAGATTCAGCACAGATTCTGGTGGCCGACCGATCACGGCTCGGTCGCCATCGACGACAATCGGGCGTTCGATCAACTTCGGATGCTCGACCATGATCTTGATCGCCTCTTCACGGCTGAGGGAGGCGTCGATCCCCAGTTCCTTATAAATCGCTTCGCCCTTCCGCATCAGTTCAGCTGGCTCGAGGCCAAGCAAGTTCAGAATCCGATCCAGTTCCGCCTCCGTCGGCGGTTTTTCAGATACTCGACGATCTCCGGCTCAACTCCGGCGTCAGCCAGCAGCTGCAGAGTCTGCCTGCTCTTCGAACACCTCGGGTTGTGATAGATTTTCATCCTGGATTTAGAGAAACTCGCTCTTCACGAACACCGGGAAAAAATCATAGCCCTTCGCCTCCAGATTCTCTCGCCCGCCCTCCTCGCGATCGACGAGACAGATCACAAAAGCGACTTTTCCGCCTTCGCGCTCAATCGCCTCGATCGCCGTCATCGTCGAGCCAGCCGTCGTGATCGTGTCGTCGACCACCGCGACGACATCGCCTTCGTGAAACGGCCCTTCGACCTGCTTGCCGGCCCCGTGATCTTTCGGCTCTTTGCGGATCACGAGCGCGTTGAGCGGCTTGGCGTCGCCCTCCAGATCGGAGCGAATCGCCACCGCGACCGAAAGCGGATCCGCGCCCATCGTCAGCCCGCCGACCGCATCGATCGAAATCCCAGCCGCAGCCTCCTTTTCGCGAATCAGCGCGTGGACGACTTGCCCGATCAAGCTCGCCCCACGCGGATGGAGCGCGGTCTGGCGGCCGTCGAAATAGAAATTGCTTTTCGCGCCGGATTTCAGGGTGAATTCGCCGAGCAGAACGGAGCGTTCCGCCAGCAGCTGCCGGAGTTCATCGCGGGCATCAGAGATCGTGGTCATGTCAGGAGAATGGGAGCGCGTGCGCGCCCGAATTCAACCCTCAAGCTTCTCAAGCCTCAAACTTGTGCTGTTTTTTGGTCAGCGGAGATGTCATTCCAGCTTGCTGCGATTTTGGAGTGCGGCGGCTTGACGCCGCTTTCGCGTCAGTTCGCCGCCGATTGGCCGCGGTCGTGAAATGTCCCTTTCGTGCCGTCACAGGAACCCAAGGCTCCGTCAAGCCGGAGCACTCCAGAAAATGGGTGGGCTGAATGAAAAAGTAGGACGGCGCTTCCAGCCCGTCTTCGATCGAACTGCGCGACCCGACGCTACTTCGCGAGTTCGTGGGTTGCCTCGATGATCGCTTCTTCCGAGCTTTCATCCCAGAGTCCAGGCAGCCCGTAATACATATTCGAGCCACCGCCTTCGTAGCCGCCTTCCTTGAGAACTCGGAGCGATGGGATGTAGGCCATGACGTCGTTCGCGTAGCCGGCGACCCACGTTTGTTCGCCACGGAGTTCGCGCTTCAGGCGCACGGCGTAGTCGACGACGACTTCACCGCCGAGGTGGATGAAATCGATCTCACCGCCGATCTTCCAGACGCCAATCGGATACGGGTAGACGCCGTCGATCGCGCCGCGTTCTTCCATTTGGCGCTGGAGCAATTTGGCGCGGGCGACTTCGAAGCGATTGGTCGATTTCGCTTTCTCTGCAAGGGCCGCCGCGTCCGGCAGCTGCTGGAGTTTTACGTCGATTTCGCGGTACTGCGGCGATAGTTCCGGTTTGAGCGGATGCATCGGCGCGGCGAGCACGTCTTCAACGGCTTGGGCAAGTTCAGCGCCGTATTTCTCGGCGTAATTGACAGTTCTGCGGGGCAGAGGATTTTGATCCGCGCCGCAGCCGGCCCAGAACAGGGCGACGCAGTCTGGATGCGCTTTTTCCAGCTCGATCTGGGCGTAACCCGGATAGTCGCCGTTCCACTGATTGAATCCGACCGTGGTCGCGTGGCAGGCGTAGCCGAAGAGCACGGCGCGGAGTTCACCTGCTTCGGTGCGGACGCTCAAGACCGGCACGTCGTGATCGACAGGGCCTTTGAGTTCGCCCTTCGCGCGAAGGTCAGGGACAGAGGCGGAGGGGTTTTCGCGTCGGTTAACCGCGAAAGTGGCGAGCCCGTTTCCCCATTCGATCCGAGCTGGCTCGAGTTTCTCGATCGCCTCGCCGACGGCGGTTTCGATGTAATCGATGAGTTTCCGAGCATAGTCGTCGATCAGCTTCTGTTGCTCGGCGTCGACCACGAGGTAGTGCAGCGGGCCGAGATTTTTACCGACAACCGGACCCGAGTGTGTGTGGCTGGTGCAGATCGCGATCTGGCGGCGTTCGAACCCGAATTTGTCTTTTAGCCGTTCACAGACTTTCGCTGTGGTTTCGCGATCGATCCCGACGAGGTCCAGAGAGATCACGACTCCCTGGTTTCCGTCGCCGTCGTCGAGGAGAAGCGCTTTCGCCCAGAGATCGGTGGTTTTTCCGTCGGCCGGAGTGTCTCGACCGCCGTAGCCGGCCATCCACATGAATTTATCCGGCGTGATGTTGACGCGACCGGCGCCGGCCTGCCAGATTTCTTCAGCGTTGGCGGTTGCGAGGCCAAGCGCGGCAACGAGAACAAGAGCGATGCGTTTCATGCCGTGATCATCACCGGTTCAGCGATCCGCCGTCAACGTGAAGTTGAGCTGATTCGAAAAGAGCGTTACAAACCGATTCATGAAAGCTGCCTTCCTCATTCCAATTGCGCTCATCGCGATTTCTGCGAGCGCGCGTGAAAATCTCGCCGACGGGCGGGTCCGCGATTCGGGCCTGATCATTCCGCTCGATGACAGCAACTGCTACTTGCGGAATCCCGACGGCCAGGTCGAAATCCGCTGGACGAACAAGACCGAAGTCGCGCTCGAAGCGAACACGCGGCTCCTTTCGGCGATCAAGGACGGCGTTTTTCCTTACCGGATTCAGGCGACGAAGCAGCACGTCGATTTCGCGATTCCGGACGGTCCGGTTACGGGAATCAGGACGCTGCGAAATGCTAACCAGCTCGAAACCGCGCTCCAGGAAGCCGCTGACGAAAAGTGGATCGCTGAAACCGGCTTGGTGGTGCGTTTCGGCGAAAAACTTCCTCAGCAGCTGCCGACGAAGGACGATCTGCGATTCGTCGGTGCCTGGGACCACGCGGCGAATCCGCGGACGCTCACGATCAACGGCGAGGCTTACGAAATTTCGCTGAAAAAGGGCGGCCAAACGAATGCGCTTCTGTTCGGGCTTCTCGAATCGAGCGCGTGCAAGCCGTTCGTCAATCGGGCGACGGTGATCGGCAAATTGGAGGGAGACGTGATCATCGCCGACGAAATCCACATCCTGCCGATCGGCGATCAGACTGCTCTCGATGACCCGGCGCTCCCGCGATATTTGTTCATCGGGGATTCGATTTCCGGAAATTACGATCGTGGTCTGCGCGAGGCGTTGGCCGGCAAATTCAACCTTCACCATCCGCCGACGAACTGCGGCCCTTCGAGCAAAGGCAAGGCGAGCATCGTGGAATGGCTCGGAGCCTACGATCAACCTGGCAGGAAGTGGGATGTGATCAGTTTTAACTTCGGCCACTGGGACGCCGGAAATTCAAAGGACGAATATCAGGCGAACCTCGAAGCTGTGATCGCAGAGTTGAAGAAAACCCGGGCTCACCTGGTTTGGGTGACGACATGCCCGGTTCCGAACGGCAGCGGACTGGTTGGAGGTTTGAACGAGGACGGCAGAGCGCCAGGGCGAAAAGGCGGGGTGATGGGCAAGTTTCTCAACCCGTGGGCGATGGAAGTTTTGGCGAGTTATCGAGATATCACGGTCTGTGATCAGTGGCGTTTCGTGAAGCAAAACGAGGGCGATCTCTACCTGGATTGGTGGGCCGGCGACAACGTGCATTTCGGCGGCGAGCAGGCGGATGCGCTCGGGCAGCTGCTGGCCGAGCACGTTCTGAAAATGACGCAAAATCAGTGAGCCGCGCGCTCACTTGTTCTTCATCACGATCAGCCCCTGCCACTCTTTGCTTGGCGGCGAGGCCTGCAATTCGCGGCTGATCTCGGTATACGATTTCGAGGGAAAATCGTTAGGGCGTTCGACTCGGCATTCGGCAAACAACTTCTCGGCCTTGCCGAATTTGCGCTCAAGGAAGAGATCGAAAGCCTTGCTGAATTTCGCTGCCCAGACTTTGAGTTTTTTGTTCCCTTCCCCTGACCGAGCCAGTATTTCAAACACTCTGATCGGCCGAGTTTTTCCCTGAACCACGATCACGCCGATGGGCCGGCGGAGGAATGAATCGTCCAGCAGCTGCTCAGCGCTTTCGCCGACGAGGAGCTCCGCTTTGAACTCCTTGGTTAGGCCTTCGATCCGCGAAGCCGAGTTAACCGCATCGCCGATCACGGAAAATTCCCGACGGTCCGGCGCGCCGATGTGGCCGACGAGAACCTCACCGAAGTTGATCCCCATTCCGGTTACAAATTCCAGTTTGCCCTCCTCTTTCCAGCGCCTGTTGAGCGTCTTGAGTCGCGTTCGCATGTCCAGGGCGGACGCGACGGATTGTCGAACGGAGTCTTTTTCGGGGCCTTCGATGACGTCGCCCCAGACGGCCATGACCGAGTCACCGATGTATTTGTGCAGCGTGCCGTTGTGTTCGTGGACGCAATCGACCATGACCGTAAAATATTCGTTGAGTTGATCGACGAGTTTCGATGGCTCCATCGTTTCGGTGATCATGGTGAACCCGCGAATGTCAGAAAAGAAAACCGACACCGGACGAACGTCGCCGCCGAGGTCAATTTTGTCCGGATGCTGGAGGAGATGCTCGAGCAGCGGGCCGGAAACGTAGGACGAGAAAACTCCGCGAATTTCCATCCGCTGATTCAGTTCTTTGAGCCAACGACTTCCCCAGGAGCCGACGTGGAGCAGGCCGAAGAACAGAACCGGCCAGACCATCGGAAGCAGCAGGCGATAGTGAACGTAAATCCAGAAGCAAAACCAGACGTAGAAAATGATGATGGCGACCGGGAGAAAAATCGCGAAGGAGATGCTTCGAAATCGGAGAAATCGGCAGCCAGCGAGCGCAACGACGATCCAGCCAAACGCCACCGGCCAGAACGGCGCGACCCGAATGAAGTCGCTGGCCAGGATCGAGTTGATCGCGTTCAAGTGAACCGTCGAAAGCGGCGTCCGCGCGTCCAGAGGCGTGGCGGCGACGTCCGTCAGACCGGTCGAATTCTGGCCGAAGATCAGGATTTTATCTTCGTAGCGAGCCAGCGCTTCGTAGAGCCCCTGAATTTTTTCTTCTTCGGCCTTTTTGCTACCGTCAGGATTTTTCTCCTCATAGGCGGTTCTCAGCAACGAAGTCAGCTTGACGAATTCCATCGACTCAAAACCTTCTGCCTCCTTGCCTTGTTGACGGGATTCCACGCGCCGCCAGTTCAGCAGAATCTCGCCCCGATCGTTAATCGGAACTTCGACGTCGCCGTGGGGGGCGTGAAAAATAATGTGATCACCAAAAACGACCTCCATTTCTGCCGTCGTGATTTCCCAGTAAACAAGCAAAGTATGGCTGATCAAACTCGGGTAAAAATCATCTCCAACTTTCACGAGCAACGGCACTCGCCGCCGAATTCCATCGGCATCCGGCAGGCAATCGACAAATCCGAGCATCCCGCTTTCAGCAAGCAGGTTAAAAGGAAGAATCGGCTCTTCAGCTGAGTAAAGTTCGTAAAAAGCCTCGCTCGGCTCACCTTGAACCTCTTCGAGCGGAAACGTGAATCCGTAATTATCGCGATTCGTTCGATTGCGGCCGATTTCGATTTCGAGATCATCTTCCGCTTGGCCCTTTTCTGCGGTTTCGAGGTGGGCCGCGAAAACCATCCGACTGCCAAGACCCGTCGCCGCCGCATCCGACAACACCGCGTCGTCGACGGGATCGCCGATGTCCGCGAAAAGAATATCATAAGCGACCGCTTTCGGCGGACGGACGCTGAGCATTTTGAGAAGCGTCCCGTGTCGTTCGCGCGGCCACGGCCAACGTCCGATTGACTCGATCGATTGATCGCCAATTCCAACGAAAATCAGTTTGTCGCTCACCTCCGGCTGGGCTTCCGCCAGGCGGCGAATCCGTTCGTCAACGGTGATCAGCTCGAAGCGGCGGATCGGCTCTGAACCCGCAGACAACAAAATCAAAACGAAGAAAAGAACCGGCGCCGACCATGCATAATTTTGTACCGTCAGGAACCACCTAAGCCCGCGTTGCAGAAATCCCCCGATCCAAGCGGCTGCAATTTTGATCTTATTTACGGCTTCGTTCATTCGGGGATTTGATCATTTCAACCTGATCTGCAGCGAGAAGCAAGCTCTCTTCTCCGTTCGCGATTCCCAGAACCCGAGCTTGACCTTTCCCCATAAATTCCATATTTCTCCGCTCCCTGTTTCGCTTTGTCCAATCACGCCATGCCTCGCCTACTCGCGCTGTTCTTCACCGCCTTGCTTTTTGCCGGAAATCTTGCCGCTCAGGACATCGAGCGCGCCAAAAATCTGCGCGAGCAGCTGCTGGGTGAACTCGGGCTTGGCGAGATCGTCGATTTGCCTGACGCGCCTGCTGAGCCGAGCGCTGCGAATCCAGAAGCGGACGCCGAGCTTCTGCCGGAACTGAAGGGCCTCGTCCTCGTGCCTCACGTCGATCAGGTCAGCGCGGATCCGATCTCGATGACGGATGCCGAGGTCGAAGATCGCGGAGTCGAGCCGCCTGCCGAGGTGATCGAAGCTTTGAGCGAGTTCCTGGGTCAGCCAGTCACGCTCGGCAGCCTCAACGAAATCACCAACGCGATCATCAACGGCTATAAAGATGGAGACCGGCCTGTGGTCGACGCATTTTTGCCTGAGCAAAACGTAACCACCGGCGTCGTCCAAATTGTCGTCGTCGAAGGCCGAGTCGGCGAGATCCGAGTCGAGGGAGCCGAGCACTCCAGCGCCGATTACATCCGCGCTCAGTTCCGGGCGGCGACCGGCGAGCCGATTCGTCAGAACGCGATGCAGTTCGATCTCGACTGGCTCAACGCGCAGCCGCTTCGAACCGCGAATCTGCTTTTCGAGTCCGGCGAGGATTACGGGCAGACCGACATCATCGTCCAGGCTCAGGACGTTCGCCCTTGGCGCGCCCACGCTGGTTTCGGCAACACCGGGCTCGACCTGACTGGCGAGAACGAATGGAATTTCGGAGTCACGAAAGGCTTCCTCTTCGGAACCGAGCAGCTGCTGTCCTACCAGTACACTGCGGACAGCGAATTTGACGGTCTCCAAGCCCATTCCGCTTTCTGGTGGGCGCCCCTGCCCTGGCGGCATCGGGTCGAATTGATCGGGGCTTACGTTTCGAGTGATGCCAGCATCGCGGCCGAGGATCAGTTCATCGACATCGGCGGCGAAAGTGCGCTGCTCGCTTTCGACTACGTGATTCCAGTCGAGCGACGGCCGTTAGGAATGACTCGGCTCGATTATCGCTTCGGATTCGATTTCAAGAGCACGAACAACAATCTCGAATTCGGCGGTGCGCAGATTTTCGACGAGACCGCCGAGGTGTTGCAGTTTCGAGCCGGGTTTGAGGGCGAAAAGACGGATCGATTCGGACCGATGGGCTTGGCCGCCAACCTCGTCTGGAGCCCGGGCGATCTTTCGAGCAGCAACGACGACGCCAGCCATGCGGCGCAGCGCCAGGGCGCATCTTCTGATTATTTTTACGCAGACATCAGCGCTGAGCGGCTCTTCAGCCTTCCTCAAAATTGGCAACTCGCAGTAACTGCAGAAGGTCAGTGGACGAACACGCGCTTGATCTCGACCGAGCAGCTGCTGGC
>JBLHKS010000049.1:0-39565 GCA_047620505.1 Verrucomicrobiales bacterium
AACGCTCTACGACGCCTGCGCCAACACCGTGCTCCAGGCGATGGCAACTGGCCTACCGGCAATCGTATCCTCGCGTGACGGTGCCAGCGATTTCATCGAAGACCGCAAGACCGGAATTCGCTTGGAAAATCCGGAAGATCGCGAAGAACTGCTCGCCAGAGTTCGCCAGATTCTGGATTCAACCCCTGAAGAGAGACTTCGGGTTGGCGCGAACGCTCGCCAGCGAATCGCGCATCAAACCTGGAGCCAACACGTTCAGGATTGGCTGGAGCTGATCGACCGGTTGGGATCGAGTTAGAATTCGCCTATTTAAACATAGGATCATCCGGATCTCCGCCCGAAATCAAGTAGGCAAGCAGATCAAGCACATCCTGTTCCTCTAAAGTGTTGATCAGCCCAGGTGGCATCATAGAAATCGGCGATGGCTTGGCGTCCTTGAGCTTCTTTCGGTCAACGTTAGTCGTCCCACTGGGATTATACATATCCGTATTCACCATGATCTTGTCGCCGTTGAGATTCATCACACGGCCAATCACCATTGAACCGTCCTCCATCGTAAAGATCATTTGACCGTACTGATCGCTGATTTCTTTGCTCGGCTCGATGATCGATTCCAACAAGTCGTTCGGGCTGAATTTCCCACCCGCGCTGGTGAGGCCCGGGCCAATCGCGCCGCCTTCCTGGCCAAATCGATGACAGGCAAAACAACCGACAGTGCCAAAAACATTCCGGCCATTGGTAAAATCGCGGTTTCCTTCCAAGCCAACATTTATAACACTAACAAAGTCGTCGACCGTCCACTGCTTGACGAATTCACGCGGCTTGGCGGTAAATTGCGGCCCCTTTGATTCTGCCTTCTTCTCGATAATCGGCTTCAACGCAGCGACTTCCGCTGGAGTTAGCTGGGCCACGGCGTCTTTTTTGATCTCTTCGATAAAATTGCTGAAGGACGCACCACCACGATAGGTCTGAGCCCTGACAAACCACTCAAAGTAGCGTTCGCGCAGTTCCGGCGTCCAGCCCACTTTGCTGAGCCGAATATTCTTCGCCAGCGCGATTTGCTCTTCTTGAGTTGGAGCCTCATCCAGTTGTTCTACTATTTTGCGCGTTGCTTCCGGATCGCCGAGATAGGCGAGGAGTTCGCTCAGCTCGATGTTCTCTTCTGAAGTCTGACCGGGGAACAACCGCCCGAGCTGCTCCAGCGCGACTGCCTTAGCGATCGGTATTTCCGCCTGTCGCACAAAAGCCAATTTATAAGCACGAAGCAGATCCAATTTTTGTTGATGAGTCAGTTTTGCGTAATCAAATCGGACTAGCGCTTCAACAATTACCATCTGTTGATCTTCGCCAAGGCGCGCCAGAGCGATCAACGCGGCCAGGGCGGCTTGCGGATCCTTCTCGCCAGGAACCCGGGCCTGCCAGGAATTGACCGGCTGATGTTCAATTGCTGTCCGAGCAGCGTAGCGAATCGCGCGGTCCTGACTTGAAAGATGCGGCCATGCCGTTGTGACCGCCTTTTCGTCTTGAATCCCGTGGAAAACTTCGAGCGTACGCCGCAACTCGCGTGCTTCTTCGCCGTCAGCCGACAAAGGAGCCGGTTCGGTCGAATCGCTACCCTCATAGGAAACTCGATAGAGCCCTGACTGAACCCGCCGTCCGCCAATCGCAACGTACATCGCCCCGTCAATCGGGCTGATCACCAGGTCTGTCAGCGGCAACGGCTGAGCGGCCATGAATTCCTCAACTTCCCCCGTGTAGCTCGCGCCATCCGGCTTTAGATGAACGGCGTACATTTTACCATAACTCCAATCGCAAATGAAGAACGCCTCTTGGTATTTTGCTGGAAATTTAGCGCCATAGCCGAAGACAACGCCTGTTGGCGATCCCGGGCCGATGTTGACGACTTTGCCGAAACTATCCGAATAATATTCTGGAAATTTCGCCGAGCCATTGCGCCAGCCGAACTCGGCTCCGCTGATCACGTGATTTACGCGCGTGGGCCGATACCAGGGCGTATTCAAATCCCACTCCATATCGGCGTCGAAGGAAAATAGCTCGCCGTGCCGATTGAAGCCCGCGTCGTATTCGTTTCTGAATCCAGTGCAGACGATTTCCCAAGTTTGCCCGTCTTTGTCCGTCTTCGCAATCCAACCACGCGGCGCTTCGGCACCTTTCATGAAGCCACGGCCGTAAACGCGGGGCAACAATGTGTCCTCGCCCCAGGCTTCGGGCACGCGAGAAACATTGTAGTTTTCAGGAAGCGCCGTCTGATTTCCACAAACTATATAGAGAGATTCACCGTCCGGCCCTAACACAACCGCGTGGGGCCCGTGCTCGCCGCCTTGCTCTTCGAATTTCTTGAGCATCTCTACTTTGTCTAACACGTCGTCCGAATTCGTATCGGTAACGCGATACAATCCACGACCGCCGTGCTCGCCTGTGTTCAGAACCGCGTAGAGCGAATCATGCGCCCAGAGCAAGCCATGCGCACCGCCAAGATCGACAGGGCCCTTCTCAATTTCGCCTTGCGCCAGAGTTTGGCCGCTTGGTGGCGGCGTAACGCGATAGAGCAATCCGTACTGATCGGAAACGTAAAGCCGGCCCTTGCCATCGATCGTCATCGCGACCCACGAGCCTTGAACATCTTTCGGAACCGAATAGAGCAGCTCCGCCTTGAATCCCTCGGGCAAGCGAATTTGACCGACTTGAGTCGCCTGCGGTTCTCTGAAATTCGTGTTTGCGAGAGCGGCCGCCGTGATGATTTCCCTTGGCGGAGTTCCGGCCGCGTTCAGTTTCGTCGCAGCGGCCCAGTCCGCGTTGAATCCCGGATTCATCCAGCCCTGCGCGGCTTTTGCGCTCGCCTGCCAGTTCTCATCCGTCACGAGAATCACAGTTTCGGCGGCAGACTTCAGTTCGATCAGCCCGATGAATCCCGCCGATCCCTGATTATTCTTCGCTCGGGCCGTGACTACGTTTTTTGCGCCTTTGCGAACGCTGTCGGTCACGATCTCCATATCGATTTTCTCCCAAGTCGAGTCCGTCGCTCCTCGCCCGACCCGCTTGCCGTTGATGTGAAGCTCGTATCCGTCATCGCCGGTCGCCGAAACGACTGCCCGCGTCAGGTCAGCTGGCGCATCAAATTCAAAGCGAAGATGAGCAACCCGGTCTTCCGGATTGGCGGTCCAGATCCAGTGCGGCTCCGCCGTTTGAGCGCCAGCAGCTGCTGGAATGAGAAGAACGGCGGCTGCGAATAGGGCGAGATGATTTTTCGAGACCATGGCCAGGAGATTATCTCTCACCTATCGACTGTCAATCTCGGTGCCAACGATGGTCGCTTGGGCTTGACCGCGAAAAACGGAGGCCCGAAGTAAAGGGATCATGAATCCATTCAAGATCATTGCGCCTCTCGTGCTCCTCGCTTCTTGCGGCGCGCTCGCAGAAAATCCGACCGTTCGGGTTGAAAATGTCCGCCGCGTTTTTCACAACGGCGAGCACAACGCCTTCACGGATTTGATCCGCTGGAAGGACCAGTTCTGGCTCACTTTCCGAAGTTGCCCGGGCGGTCACGGCGTAAATCGCGCTGCGTCGATCATCATTCTCAACAGCGCGGACGGTCAAACCTGGGAGCAGGTTCATCAATTCTCGGTCCCGGATCGCGACACGCGGGATCCGCATTTTCTGAGCTTCAAAGGAGAGCTATTCGTTTACACCGGGACCTGGTGGTCTGGCGTCGATGGCGTTCTACCACGAGAGCAGTATGAAATTAACAAGCATCTTGGCTATGCCGTTCGCACCGCTGACGGCAAGGCGTGGGGCGAGCCCGAGCAGCTCGAAGGAACCTACGGCCACTACATTTGGCGGGCGACAACAGACGGGAAATTGATTTACCTCTGTGCTCGCCGAAAACAAAACTATACCGAAACCGAAAGCGGCGCTGGCGGAGCGAAAGTCATGGAAGGCGCTCTGTTGGAAAGTGAGGACGGAATCAACTGGCGCTTCCGATCGCTGTTTCAAGAGACAAAAGGGAATGAAACCGCGTTCCAGTTTCAGGACGACGGCACGTTGCTCGCTTTGAGCCGCGAAGAAGGCGACTCCTCGAAACTTGCGCGATCGAAGCCGCCTCACAACCAATGGGATCGCTCGAATATTCCATTCTACATCGGCGGCCCGCTTCTCGCGAAATGGGACAAACGCTGGGTCGTAGGTGGTCGGCGAACGACGGCCAACGGACCGAAAACAACGCTTTATTGGTTAGCAAACGACGAGCTGACCGATTTTGCGGAGCTGCCAAGCGGCGGTGACAATTCGTATCCGGGATTCGTAGAGCTCGACAAAAATCACGCCCTCGTTTCCTGGTATTCGAGCCATGAGAAGGATGAAAACGGCAAAACAATCACCGCGATCTACCTCGCAGACCTCGTGATCGGAGAGTGAAACCGATCTTTCAGTTGCGAAGCGTCCGCTTCTCCGGTTGATACGAATTTACAACTCATGGGCAAGCCTCATCCAATCGGAAAAGTCTATCTAGTCGGTGCCGGACCCGGCGACCTCGGTCTCATCACGCTCAAAGGACGCGAATGCATCGAAATTGCAGACGTGGTCGTTTACGACTATCTGTCGAACAAACAAATGCTCGCTTGGGCTAAGCCGGAAGCGAAGCTGATTTACGCTGGAAAGAAGGCCAAATATCACACTCTGAGCCAGAAAGGGATCAACGATCTGTTGGTCGAATTGGCCGAGGAGGGCAACACCGTCTGCCGGCTCAAGGGCGGCGATCCGATGATTTTCGGACGCGGCGGCGAGGAAGCACAGGAACTTGAGCAGGCCGGAATTCCGTTCGAAATCGTCCCCGGAATCAGTTCAGCGATCGCCGGTCCGATCTACGCAGGAATCCCGGTTACCCACCGAGATCACTGCAGCATGCTCACGATTTTCACGGGCCACGAAGACCCAACGAAGACCGAATCGTCGATCGATTACGCGAAACTGGCGAAGCTCGATGGGACGAAAGTGATGCTCATGGGCGTCGAGCGGGTTCGCTCCGTTACCGAGCAGCTGCTGGAACACGGAATGGACGCCAACACGCCCGTCGGCCTCGTTCGCTGGGCGACGACAGGCGCGCAGGAATCGATAACCGGCGAGCTGAACAACATCGCAGACAAGATCGAAGCTGCGAATTTCAAATCCCCGGCCGTCGCTGTTTTCGGCGGAGTCGTCACTTTGCGCGACCAGATCAATTGGTTTGAAAAGAAGCCGCTTTTTGGCAAACGAGTTGTGGTTACCCGAACTCGAAAACAAGCAGGAGAGCTCAGCAAACGCTTAGCAGATCTCGGTGCCGATGTCTTCGAGCTTCCAACGATCAAGATCGAGCCGCCGAAGGATATGATGAGCTTCGGCAAATTGGTTCAGGACGCCCACACTTACGACTGGCTGATTTTCACAAGCCCGAACGGCGTCGAGGCGTTCTGCGAAATGTTTTACAAGCTCTACACCGACGCTCGGGAGATCGGCGGAGTCAGGATCGCGGCGATCGGGCCTGGCACTGCGGCTAAGCTCAAAGAATACCGCTTCGCGACCGATTTGATGCCCGAAACATCGGTCGCCGAATCGCTTCTGGAAACATTGGAGGAGGGAGTCGGAACTCTCGACAACCTCAAGATGCTTTGGGTCAAAGCGGAAGTGACGCGCGAGGTACTTTCGCAGCATCTGAAGAAAAAGGGCGTGATTCTGGATGAGGCGATCGCCTACCGAACGGTCGCGGAATCGAACGACAACGCGGGCGCGATCGAGCGCTTCAAAGACGAAGGCGCAGACGTGATCACGTTCACGAGTTCGTCCACAGTTGAGCATTTTCTGGAATTGAAGCTGCCGCTCCCGGAGCGTCTCAAGATCGCGTCGATCGGGCCGATCACTTCGCGGACTCTGAAAACACACGGGCTTTACGTCGATGTCGAGGCGGAGAAACACGACATCCCAGGGCTTGTGAATTCGGTGATCGAGCTGTGCGCTCAGAAGCCGCCTGAAGATTGACAAATTAAGGTCTTTTGTGGCGTAGTCGATTCATGCGCTTGCTTGTGATTTTTCTATTCTTGTCAGGATTCGCAAAGGCGGCTGACGAGGAGCCTCCGCGGCGAATGCAGGATTATCTGAAATGGGCGCGGGCGGCCGAAGCGACGGAAGAGCGGATCCGGCGTCTTGAGACGTTCTGGAACGAGTATCTTCCGAGCGAGCAAGGCGGCTCCAATTCCGAAAGACCAAGTTACGGAGACGCGACCCACATCTTCGCAGTCTGGGGCTGCGCCTGGGATCTTGTCAGAGCCTACGTCGACACAGGTGAAAAAGAAAAGAGTCACCAGATGTTGGATTGGCTTCAGATGTACGATTCGAGATCCCAGTTGAAAATGCCGCCAAAGACAACTGAAGGAGAGCGCTGACGGAGCCAATTTGGATCGACACGCCACGCGTCGGCACGCACACTTGAGGTATGATCACTCGAATCATCCTTTCGCTTCTTCTTTTCGCCGTCCCTGCTTTTGCACAGGATTCACCTGTCAAAATCAACTCGGCTGACTATCCAAATCTCCAAGCCGCATTCGACGCAGTCCCCGAATCTGGCGGGATCGTCCACCTAGCAGCTGCTCGCTACGAAATCACCGAACCGCTCATCGTCCGCACGCCGGAAACCCGACTCGAAGGCGCAGGTGCGTCGACTCACATCGTCAATTTAAACGAAGAAGGGAAGCCGGCTCTGCACATCCGGCCTGACGCCTACGCTGAGAATCAGAAGACTCGACTGTGGCGAGTTCAGCTCGGAAACTTCCGAATCAGCGGCAACGAAAAGTCCGGCGACGGAGTTCTCGCGGAAGGAATCCAGGAAATCTTCATCCACGGTCTATCGGTCGATCACAACGGCCGCCACGGAATCAACCTGACCGATTGCTACGAAGACCCGCGTGTCGCCGATTCGATTCTGACCTACAACGCGGAAGCCGGATTGAACATTCTTCATGGTCACGACATCGTTGTTAACGCCAACCACTTTGAGGAAAATCTCGACGGCCTGCGCTGCATCGACGGCTTCAATCTGACCTGCAACGCGAACAACTTCGATGACCATCTTCAACACGGGATTGTGATCGAAAACACCTACGGCTCAGTTGCAACGGGCAACATGATCGAGGAGTGCAACGGCATCGCGATCATCCTCGATCGCGACTGCTACGGAATCACTTTGAGCGCCAACGTAATCGCTCACGACATGGGCGGTGGGATCGATCTGCGTGACGCCTCCGGCTGCTCGGTGAGCGCGAACACTTTCGTTCTCGTTCACAAATTCGGCATCCGCGTCAGCGAAGATAGCAGCCGGATCGCAGTGAGCGGAAATAACTTTTCCAACAGCTACACCGGTGCGGGCGAGCACCGAAGAAAACTGGAGCACGAATTAGCGATTCAGCTCGATGTCGGTGCGGGTGTCGTCCTGGAAGGGACCGAAGATGTCGTCGTCAGCGGAAACATTTTTGCGGGTGTCGACGGCAAAGCAGTGTCGTGTGAGGGCGAGTGCAAACGTATTTCGGTTACCGGAAACATCGTCACGGATTTCGGACGACGGCAGGAAGTCGACGTCGCAATCGACGAGCCAGGCGACGACGCCAGCATCGTCAAAGACAACATCGTGAGCCGACCCTGACTAACCGCGCAGACGCATCAGGATCACCCGTTCGCGGCCCTCCCGGCCCGAGTAAGCTCGTTCTGGAGTCCACGATTCGAGGATTTCGAATTCCGGCGAAAACCGGCGCTCCAATTCCTCGATGCTCGAACCGTACGGCGGCTCATCGGCTCCTTCGGCATGCTCCTCATCGTAGGGATTCAGATAGAAAACTCCCAGCAGCTGCCCGCTTGGCTTCAACGCGCGTTTCGCCGCTTGAACATAGGCATCGCGCAAATTTGGATCGATCGCGCAGAAACAGGTGTGCTCCCAGATCCAGTCGCAGGTTCCAACCAATTCATCTGAAAGGTTAAACCAGTCACCCACGAGAAACTTTTCCGAGCTTGCCTTTGGAAACTCGTCCGCGCTTTCTACGGCAGTCGGGGCAACGTCTAATCCAATCACCTCCGCCTCCAGATTCGCTGCCGCGATCGCCCTGACATCGTGGCCAAGTCCGCAGCCAGGCGCAATCACTCGACCGCCCAACGATTGCCGGGCAAGAAAATCGACTAACGCCGGAGAAGGCGCGCCTTTGTCCCAAGGTGTATCCTCATCGAGGTAATGCTGTTCCCAGTCGCTCATGATTTTTTATTCTGCTTCTTTTTGCCGACACTTTTGATCGCTTCCGCCTCGACTTCGGCATCAAACTCCGGATTCGCTTCAGTCGGAATCGGCGCATCGATCGACTTCCTCCAGGCATCGAGCTGAGCCAGCAGCTGTTGAGTTTTCTCGGGCTGAGTTTCGGCGAGATTGGTCGCTTCACCGATGTCTTCGTTCAGGTCGTAAAGCTCGAGCGCGCCATCCTCGAAATACTGATGAAGTTTCAAATTTCCAACCCTAATGATCGAACATGGCCGAGATCGAAACAACGGATCGCGCTGCTCGCCGGTTACGCCGTTGTAGGATTGAAGGTAGGCCGGAAAGTGCCAGTAAAGCGGCCGCTGAGCAAATTCGGATCCAGCCTCACCTTTGAAAAGCGGGACGAGACTCTTCCCATCGCCAGGCTGCCCCTCTGGCAATTCCGCGCCGCTGATTTCACACAACGTCGGGTAGAGATCGACGCCGATGATCGGGGTTTCGTTCTTCTGCCCGGCTTCGACCACACCCGGCCACTTCACGAAAAATGGAACGCGAATCCCACCTTCGTAGTAAGTCCCTTTGTAGCCCTTGAGCGGATCCATGTCGGTTGCCGGCCCATAGCCGCCGTTGTCAGAGAAGAATAAAATCGCGGTGTCGTCAGCGAGGCCGAGTTCTTCCAGTTTCGCCAGGATGTGGCCGACTCCGTCGTCGACCGCCTGAATCATCGTCGCCATTTTCGTGTTGGAATGAACCACGCCGGGCTCCTTCGCCTCGTACTTCGGTAAGAGATCTTTCTTCGCCTGGATCGGTGTGTGAACGGCAAACAAGGTCAAATAAAGCGCCCAGTTTTGATCTTTGTTAGTGCTGATGAACTCTGCGGCTTTGTTGCAAATCGTCTCCGTCACAAACTCGCCTTTCGGCGCATCCTGAAGGCCGGGCGCGTTTCCGTGAGGCGGGTAGTAGCCTTTTGGTGGCCCGCCCGAATGCGTGCCGCCGATGTTGAGATCGAATCCGTACGGAATCGGATCATTGCTGAGGTGCCACTTGCCCATCGTCGCCGTTTTGTAACCCGCCGATTGGAGCTGATGCGCCCAAGTCCGAATTTTCGGATCGAGCGTCGACGTACCCGCGATGTGTTCGAGCCGTCGGTGTTTCGCGTTACCCCTTGGGTTGGTTCCGACGTTAAAAACTTCATGCCTCGGTGTGTACTGGCCGGAAAGCAGACAGGCCCGAGCCGGAGCACAGTTCGCGGCGCAGGAATACGCGTTCGTAAAAATCATCCCCTCACCAGCGAGCTTGTCGAGGTTCGGCGTTTCGTAAAAATCGCTTCCCATGTAGCTGGTGTCCTTCCAGCCAAAGTCATCGAGAAAGATAAAAAGAATGTTCGGTCTGTCGGCGGCAAATGCAGCCGAGCCGCTGAGGAATAATAAAGTCAGAATCAATCGTTTCACGGCGATGACTCAGGCGCAGGACTCAGCTACGCGCCAGCAGCTGCTGACGAAAAATCGCTGGCCTCGGGCCAAGCTGGCGACAAGCCTTCAACCATGAATTTTTTCCGCATTCTGATTTTGTTTGCCTTTGGCATACCCGCGATCGTCATCGCCACCGAATGGGTTTGGGATGACAGCGACCGAAACCGCTCGGCGGGCAACCACGTAAACATCGCGAAGGTCTTCGAAATCGAATCTGTCCCGGCCGCTGCTCGGCTTACGATCACGAGCGATTTCGCCTTCGTCGAAGCGGAAGTGAACGGTCATCGATTCGCTGAGATCGAACCCTACGATCCGGTCCGCGTGCTTGACGTCAGCGCACAGATCATCAAAGGGGAAAACAGCATTGCGCTGATCTGCAACTCGGTGGAGGGACCTTCTGCGGTCGCTGCCTCCCTCGAATTTCTGGACGACCAGGGAGACGTTATTGAAGCCGTCGAAACGAACGAAAACTGGATCATCCTGGATCAAGGCGAGTTGCGTTCGGTAAAGACGTTTGGACAAGTCAGGCCATCGCGATTCGCTCCAAACGTTCTACCGGACATCAGCCAATTCGAAGAGTACAACCAATGGAGGGAGGCAACCGAAGGGACAGACGCGAACCTTTCCCCTCTCCCGCCAGGATTCGAAATTGAGCTTATTCGAGCTGCACAGGAAGGCGAGGATTCTTGGGTAAGCATGGCTTTCGATTCGAAAGGCCGGATCATCATCGGCAAAGAAAAGAAGGGTCTGCTTCGCCTGACATTACCAAAAGAGGAAGGTGGAGAAATTAAGGCGGAGACGATCGATGACACATTGTTAGAGTGCCGAGGCCTGCTCTGGGCTTATGAATCGATCTACGTGAACGCCAACGTCGGCGAAGGACTCTACCGCTTGCACGACGCGAATGGCGACGATCGGATTGATGGGGACGAGATCGAGCTTCTCAAGAATCTCGGCCGCGGCGGCGGGCATGGACGGAATGATCTCGCGTTAGGGCCGGACGGGCTGATTTATTCGATCCACGGCGACTCCGTCAAGATCCCTGAAGGCGATCGGTTGCTTACCGTTCCCGAAACCGAGGAAGCTAACCCGAAAGGTCACCTCGCGCGCATGGACAAGGACGGGAAAAACTGGGAAGTCCTCAATCGCGGCCTGCGTAATCCGTATGGAATCGCGTTCAACCGAGATGGCGAGGCTTTCACCTACGATGCGGACAACGAGGGCGACGTGGGTTTGCCCCTCTACCGCCCCACGCGAGTAAGCCATCTGGTCGCTGGCGCGAACTACGGCTGGCAGCAATCCGCTGACCCGGCCTGGAGTTGGCCGGTCTGGGCACCGGACACCTGGCCGACGACCTGTGACATCGGTCGGGGGTCACCGACTTCGATCAAATTCGGCTACGGGACCAATTTTCCGCAGCACTGGAGCGAGGCGCTCTACGTACTGGATTGGGCTTACGGACGAATCATCTCGGTCCGTTTCACGCCAAGGGGAGCGAGCTACTACGCGACTGCCGATGAGTTTCTGCGCGGCCGACCGCTCAACGTCACCGATCTCGAAATCGGCCCCGACGGAGCGATGTATTTCGTGACCGGCGGCCGCAAAACTCAGGCCGCACTTTATCGAATCTCCTATAGCGAAGATATTGGAGGAAGCCCGCCTGCGTCAACTGAGCATGAAATTGCTCGGGCCAAGTTTTCGGCAAACTCGCGCGTTTTGCGTCGACATCTTGAGCGGGCGACTCTGAAAATGGGCGATCTAGAATCTCATCTTGGCTCCTTCGATCCATGGATTCGCGGAGCCGCGAGAGTCGCATTTGAGAAACTCATCTTGAACGATGAAATCGAAGATTCCGCGCCAATCGCGATCCCTGACAAGCCCACTAGATTCGATCGCGACCGCAAAGATCTCGCTGAGGCGACCAAGTTCCTCGCGATGGTTCGCACGCTCGAAATCGAGCCCGGTGAGTTTGACGAAATGCTTGTGAAGTCCGCCCGATTCTTTCGCTCAGCGACACTGAAGTTGTTGCTGCTTCGCGTCATCGAAATGCGCGGATCGGAGTCACCAGATCTCCTGACCCAACTCGAAAAACTCTACCCTGACAAAGACACCAGAGTTAATCGTGAATTATGCAAGGTCCTCGTTCAGCTTGGCAGCGAAATCGTGGTGGAACGAACTCAGCAGCTGCTGGCCGCTTCGGAAAGCCAGTTTGATCGGCTGCATTACATCGAGCGCCTCAGTCACGCCCAAACCGGCTGGACTCCCGAAGGGCGAGAGGCCTATTTCAAGTCGCTGCTGCACGCCAAACGGTTCACGAGCGGCGATCGCAATCTGCCCGGCTATCTCAAACGTATCCAGGAACGCGCTCTGGCCAGCACACCACAGGAAAGCCGCGAGGCGTTCTCCGCGTTGCTCGCTGATTCTCAGCTCGCTTCGGCACCTACCCCGGATGTTCGCCCTGTAGTTCAGCAGTGGAAAATGACGGACTTTGATGACGATTCGATAAAGGGCGGCGATCCGGCAAAAGGTCGCGAATTGTTCAGTGCTTCGGCCTGCGATCGCTGCCACCAGTTCGGCGCGCGCGGCACGCCTGTCGGACCGGATTTAACGACCGTAGCCAGCCGTTTCAATCGACAAGACTTGCTCAGATCGATCGTTACCCCATCCGAAGTCATCGCCGAGCCCTACCGCACTTACCTCATCACAAAGAAGGACGGAACAACCGTTCTCGGCCGGCTGATCCGCGAAGATTTCCGCACATCCACCCTCTTCATCTCCCCCGACATTTTCGCGCCGAACGAGCTGGTTGAAGTTTCAAAGCACGACATCGAGTCCTACTCCGAAACCTCGATTTCACCCATGCCCCCGAGTTTGCTGGACACCCTGACGCGAGAAGAAATTCTCGACCTCCTCGCCTTCCTTAAATCCTAATCTATTTCAGATTTCCAGTCTTTCTTCTCGATGAGCGCTTCGACCTCTTCAAAAGAGAGAGGTTTGTAGTTGTGGCAGTCGACGCCGATATCAAATGAACGGCTTGTCGCATCGTCAGGCAGAGTTCCATGGGAATGCCCGTAAAGATGCCAGGTCCCGCGATGCGAATTCGGCCAAACCCTCATCGCATAATGGCAGAGCGTGATTTTCTTGCCGTTGACCTTGACCGTCAGCAAGTCGTTGACGCTCGCAAACGGAGCCGGATCTTTCCGTAAGTCCGGATCATCGTGATTGCCGATGATCAAATGGACTTCGCCATTGAGACGTTCGAGGTAGGATGAAACATCACGCTCTGCACGAAACGAGAAATCGCCGAGGTGATAAACCGTGTCCTCTGGTCCGACGACCGCATTCCAATTCTGGATCAGAGTCTTGTCCATGTTCTCAAACGACGAAAACGGCCGATTGCAGAATTTTCTGATGCCGTTGTGTCCGAAGTGGGTGTCTGCGGTGAAAAAAGTAGCCATGTGATTCGGCACCATTCTTGATCAAATGACCGCAGTCCAATTCTAACCATTCGGATCCGGGGAATGGCGATCGAAGAGCTACCAGGAGGAAGCTTCTGCTAAGCCAAAATGTCGCCGATCACGTGCCCGAAATCCATCTCCAACCGCTTGTGGCCCTTAATCTCCATCCGCTTGTTTTCGATCCCTAACAAATGCATCATCGTCGCGTGCACGTCAGTCACGTAGTGCGGATTTTCCGTCGCGTGAAAGCCGATTTCGTCTGTCGCGCCATGGGCGATTCCACCTTGGATCCCGCCGCCAGCCATCCAGACGCTGAAGCCGTAAGGGTGATGATCGCGACCGTCCGCGCCTTGCGAACCCGGCGTCCGGCCAAACTCCGTCGCAAAGACGACGATCGTCTCGTCAAGCAGCCCGCGCTGCTTCAAGTCCGTCAGCAACCCTGCGATCGGCTTGTCGACCTGCATCGCCAGCTTGCTGTGATTCGCCTTCAGCTTCGAGTGCTGATCCCACGCGCCCGCCGCGCCGCTACCGTGAAAAATCTGGATGAACCGCGTCCCCCGCTCGGCGAACCGCCGCGCCGCCAGCAGCTGCTGGGCGAACGGCCGCGTCTCGTCAGCGTTGAAACCGTACATTTCCTTCGTCGCCTCGCTCTCCTCGTCGAAATTCACCACGCCCGGAACGGCGGTCTGCATCCGATAGGCTAACTCATAAGATTTGATCCGAGCTTCGAGAGTCTGATCATGCGGAAACTGCTCGGAGGCGAGCTTGTTAAGCCGATTAACCAAGCCAAAACCCAAGCGCTGCTCATCAGCGGTCACGTCGCCCTGCGGTTTTGCAAAATCCAGCGGGTTGTTCGGATCGATCTTAAGCGAAACCGAATCGTAGGCCGGCCCGAGGTAGTGGCCGTCGACTTTGTCGAAATAGCGAGGCCCCATGCTGATGAACTGCGGTAGGTTTTCGTTCAGCGTGCCCAATCCATAATTCACCCAGGCACCGATCGTTGGGACGCGCGGATCGAGCATGTGGCGGCCGGAATGAAATTGGACCTGCGCACCGTGATTGTCGTCCGTCGTCCACATCGAACGAATCACAGCAATGTCGTCAATTTTTGAGCCAATGTTAGGGAACCAGTCGCTCACTTCGATCCCGCTCTGGCCGTATTTTTTGTAGCCGACCTGCAGCGGGTAGATTTTTTTCCGCTGCTGTCCGTTGGCGTCGTTCACGACGACGACCCGAACTTTTTTGAGCCTCTCCGGATCCTGGACGTCGGCAAAAGGAGTTTCGTCCAGCGACTTGTCCGCGTACTTCGTCAGCGCTGGCTTAGGATCAAAGCTTTCCATGTGGCTGACGCCGCCGCGCATGAAAAGCCAGATCACGCTTTTCGCTTTGGGCGCAAAATGCGGATCGCCAGTCGGCGATTCGGAAGCAAACATCGAATTCAGCGCCATGCCGCCAAACCCAAGTCCGGCGCGGTTCAGGAACTGGCGCCTCAGCAGCTGCTGGGCGATCTCAGGCTCGATCATTCTTAAAACTGGCGCGTCATCGCCCTTTTCGCAAAGCCGAAAACTTCAGGACGCATCGGTTGAGATTACTTTTTCTTCTTCGCTTCCAGCATCCGTTTCACCCGCGCCTCTTCCTTTTTCAGGGCATCGCCAGTGACGGGCAGAGGCTCAAAACCGGGGTCCGCAGGGACTTTTTCATCAGCGGGAATTTCGCGCCAGCGCAGGTAGCGAAACCAAACGTCCTGTCCGTGATCCTGCAGCCAGAGACGACCGCCACGAGCCGCGAGATCGGCACCGCGAATGCGCAGGAGTTCGACTTGCTTCGACCATTTCGGATCTGTGTAGTCGAAGGAAAGCACGCGCTCGCCGTTGACCCAGTGCTCGATGACCGTGCCTTTGCACTTCACGCGGCCGGTGTTCCATTCGCCGAACGGCTTGGTCGCGTCCTTCGATGGAGCCATGCAGAAAAAAAGCGAGCCAGCGGCCTGACGCGCATTCTCGCCATAGGGACTGTGGACGTTGTCGAGGATTTGATACTCGTACTGCGCAGGCCGGTAGTAGACACCGGAATTGCATCCCTTCGAGACCTTCCACTCGAAGCGAAGCTCGAAATCATCAGGCACCGTCGCCTTGCTGTAGGTCAGTGAACCACCCTTCTCTTTCCGATAAAACGCGCCGTCCTCGATGACCCAATTTCCATCGTGATCCCAGCCATCAAAAGTTTCGCCATCGAAGACGGGAACGAAACCCTGTTCCTTTTCCGCCGAGTCGAGCGCGCCTGCGAAGAGCGGGAAAAATAAGGTGAATGTCAGGATGATTTTTGCGGTGAGTTTCATTTTGAATCTGAGTTTTTGAGGATGAAATCGACAAGCGCCTGGATTTCGGATTCCTTCAGGAGCCCGCCGACGGGAGGCATAATATTTTGGAAACCGTCAACGATTAGCGCGCCAGGCTCGAGAATCGATTGGCGAAGGTAGGCGGCGTCAGCGGAAACTTCGCGCGTTTGTCCGTTAGCAGGATCGAGCGTCTTTCGCGTTGCTCCAACCAATCCGTGAAAGCTGGGACCGACGCGCTTTGTCCCGTCGAGGCTGTGGCAGGCTGCGCAGAAGTTTTGAAACATCACACTGCCGATCTCGCCGCCCGAAAAATTGAAGAACGGCTTGGTCATGACGAGTGCGTTCTCCGGGGCGGCACCTACGATCCCTGGGTTATTTGGAATCTGGTTAACGGTGTACCAAAACTCGCCAATCCAAAGATTTTGCCCACTAGCGGAGGTCAACGATTGCGGCAGCCGAACGCGCAGGACTTCGTTTGTAGTGAGGTCCGGCAGTTCGAGAAAGACGCGGCGGCGATCGGCCGAAACAGTGGCTGAGCGGACTTCGCCGCGCCGATGACGGACCTTCTGACCGCCGTAGGTCTGAGTCGCCTGGTAACCCCATTGCGTGACGAAGTAGCCAGCGGGATTCCACCCGGAGTTGTCCGCCAGCGGTTGGGTGAACTCGATTTCAATTCCGTTCGAGCGCAGTCGAGCGGCCAACGGCTCGAAAACCTCCTTATCAGTGAAGAGGATCTTCGTCAGGCCGCTTACGTTGGCGATAAATTCGCGGTCGTTACCTCGCGCGATGCCGCCAGCGTAGAGTTCGCCTTCGGCAGTGAAAACAAGCCGATTGAAGAGATGACGAAAGCCTTGGGAAAACGGAAAAACCGCCCCCTGCATCTCGCCGCCGATCTCTTCTAGAAAAACGCGCTGGAGCCCGCCAAAGGTCGCGTCGCCGATCAGCAGCTGCTCAGCGTAAATCCCCCAACTTTCCGGCAGCAGAATCGGTTGAGTCGGCGACATCGCGATCTCGCCTTGCGGCAGCCAAACTGCGGGCGGCGTCGAAACCGGCCGGTCAAAAAGAGACCAGGGCGGTCGGCTGCGGAAATTGTAAAAGGCTTCCGGCTGCAGGTGGATGAGTTTGTTCCCAGGCAGCCATTCGCCCTGGTTATCGGTGATGAAAATGGAACCACCGGGACCTGAGCCGATGCCGTTAGGCGTCCGCAATCCGCCAGCCACGATTTCGGTCGCTCCGGTGTCGATGTGGACCTTGACGATGCTGCCTCGAAGATGCGCTTGCCGGTTATGCGTGTTGCGGATCGCCATCGCCACGCTGGACGCGAAATAAAGATGCGAATCCCGGATCACCGCGCCGAAAAGGTACTCATGGTAGTCGATCGTGGCTGGCCACTCGTGCGTCAGACAGCGGTAGGTCTCGAACACGCCATCGCCGTCGGCGTCGATCAATTCGGTCGCCTGATTTTTCTCGGTTACGAAGATTCGGTCGTCAGCGATCGCCAAACCCATCGGCTCGGAAAGTCCTTGAGCGATCCGACGAAACGGCGGCGGCCTCGATGGCGAAACGGCGTCGAGATCGAGCGAAACGAGGTCGCCTTCCCATGTCGTAAAAAGTAATTCGCGCGGGCCCCGCATGGCCATTCCGCTGATTCGCCAGGTGTCGTCTTCAGCGCGCAAATCGAGAGCAGTCAACGCCGGATGGAGTGCGTCGAGTTTTCTGCCAAAACCCGGCGAAGCATCGGGAAAAGCAGGTGGTTCGGGCGGCTTAGCTTTCGCAAGATTCCCGTCTGTCGTGCTTTCGAGGATCAACCGACGGAAGCGAACCGGATGATCGTATTTCCGGTTCGATGGAGGCACTAACAAGACCAGAATTGGCAGGCCGGGCCGGGCTCGAAAAACACCCAGCTCCGCCTGTCCCCAACCTTCGCCTTCAGTTTTCGAAACTTCCCAGAAACGGTCCTGCCCATCGAAAGAAATTTGGTATTCCTGATCGGGCGGCTCTGCGCACGAATATTCGATCGTTACCCGGACATCCTCCGCCTGCTTCGCCTCGATGTACCAGCCGATCGTCGCCCCACGCCCTTTGGTGATTTCCAAAACCTCGCCATCCCACTTGTTAGGACCCTCAGAAAAAATTTCCCGTGGCGGAAGGTCAAGAGCGCTCGCCGTCGATTGAACAATCAAGCTTGCGGCTACGAACAGGCCGAATGTGAATGCAATTTTCATGGGAGAACGGCTTGGGTCCACTTGTTATTTTTCGTTAGCGCATTGACCGGCTGGCCAGCTGAATTTTGCCACGTCGCCCCAGCACCTGCTGGAAGCGCCAGCGATTCACCAGAGTTCAAGCCCTCCACCTGCAACTCGCGCGAAACACCAGAATCCTCTGCCTCGGCCGCAGTCGAAATCCGTTCCCGAAGAATAATTGTGCGCGTCTCGAGCTGAAATTCCCAACTGAGTTCGAAGTGCCCTTCGCGCTGCGTGCAGCCGAGATATCGAATCTTCAAAGCGGCCGCTTTCTCCGCGCCGAGCAGTTTCCATCCGTCCTCGGACCTGTCTTCGAACATCGCTTCGCCGATCGATTTCGGCGTGAGCCCGTCGGTCAAACCCGACTTGCCATCTGGCGCTTTCCACACCTTGCATGGCGTCGCCCGCTCCAAATCATAGCCTAGCCAGACGTCCTCGCCTTGACGAATCGAAATTGAACGCGGAATCCCATCCAAGCTGTAGCGATTGATGACGTTTCGATCGAAAGGCAGATCTTCCGCCGCCAACGAACCCAAAAAATTAAACAGAAGAGCGATCGTTATCGAGATAGCCGTTTTCATCGTCGCTCGCTCCTTTTTGATTTCATTCATGCCAATTCCAGCCCCTCCAACGGGCCGGTCGCGGTGCTGAAACGCTCGGTCTCAACACCGCCGCGTTGCAACATCGAAGTGTAGAGATTGCAGAGCGGTTGCTGATCTTTTCCCATGATCGGAATCTTTTTTTCGACCTTCGCTTTTTCACCTTCCGGCGGATTCAATTCTCTCTCGACCGCTCCGAGATAAGGCTCGTTGAAGGCCAAGTGCTGACCATGTTTGAAGCCGCCCCCGGCGAGGATCGCGGGCAGATTGTAGGTCCAATGAGTGTTGCCGTCTCGCAAGTTACTCGTCATCATCACCATGGTTCCATCGAGCAACGTCCCGGCTCCTTCCTTCGATCCCTTGAGTTTGCGTAACAACTCCGAATAAGCCTGTATCAGCTCCAGCTCGACCTTCCGACACGCCTCGAGCTTCTTCGCTTCCTTCCCGTGATGCGACAAATCGTGGTGCATCCCGAATGTCCGAATGCTGACCGCTCGAGTTGAATCCGTGACCAGCGCAAGGTGAATCATGTCGACCATCAGGCGAAATTTGGCGGCTTGCTGCGCGTTATCGCCGATGTCGCGAGGCTCATTTCCGATCGGCTCCGGCTTAGGTCGGTTGACCCATTCACGAGCCATTTGCAGCTGGCGTTCGACGTCGCGAACCGATTCAAAATACTCGTCAACACGCTGGCGATCGGCGCTGCTGATCTTCGAGTTCAGCTGCTTCGCCTCAGCGCTAACGAAATCGAGCATACTCCGTCCTTCGTCGATCTTGCGCATCTCCTCTTCCGCCTGTGCCGGAGTGGAGGCGAGAAAGAGTTTCTTGAAAACATCGGAAGGTTTGCTGATCGCGGGGATCGAAACGCCGTTCGAGGTCGAAGACAACGAGCCGTAGTACGTGGTCAGGCAGAGGCTCTCGTATCGCGTCTGACCGCGAACATGGCTGGCGAAAGCTTGATCGACGGAAATCGTATTCTTCAAATTGTAGGAATAATCCGGGTAGGGCGCGCCACTCAACATGACCGCTTCCGCCTTGTGGCCACCGCCGCCAGTGTTCGAGTGGCTAAGCCCGCTCATGATCGTGAAGTCGTCCCGAAACGCTTCCAAATGGGTCAAGTGTGAGGGTAACTCATAATCGCGACCGGCCTTCAGCGGAACAAACGCCGTGGGATCGAAGCCGAACGGGACGCCGATGCAAACCATGCGTTTGGGAGGAGTTTCCTCCTTTGCTGCGAGTCTCCGGGGCAACATCGATTCCAGAAACGGCAGCCCTAACGCTATTCCAGAGCTTCTCAAAAACAGGCGACGTGGTAATTGGGTTTTCATCGAGGTCAGTCTCTACTTTCGGGTAAATAGTTCGCTCTGCACCAATTCGAGGATCAGCGTTTTCGCTCCAAACTCGGTGGGCGCGGCTTTTTGCAAAATGGATTCGATCTCCAACGCATCACCGGGCTCAGCGTGAACACCAGTGCCGTAGGCGAGGAGTTTTTCGACCAGATTTCGCGCGATCAATTCAGGCTTTTCCACTAGCAGATTCTTGTAAGCTCGAATGTCGGCGACTGCAGTTTCGTCCGGCAAAACAGCAGCAAAATCGACCTCTGCGCCCTTCAAATATTTTACCTTTCCGTAGCTCGATCCGAACCAGGCACGCTCGTCCGGCAACTTCTCGCCAGTCTCGGTCGCCCGGTAAAATTCGCGATGGCGACCGACTGGATCAAACGCCTCCAACGCGAAGCCGGGCGGATCAATTTTCTGATGACAGGCGGCGCAGGTTTTGCTGCTTTTGTGTTTCGCCAGCTGCTCACGAATCGTTGTCGCGCCGCGAGTGTCGGGCTCAATCGAACCGGCATTGGGAGGAGGCGGAGGAGCGGGCATACCCAGAATTCTTTCCAAAATCCAGACACCGCGAACCACGGGCGAGGTGTTCGCTCCATTCGCAGTCACCTTGAGAACGCTCGCCTGCGTCAGCAACCCCCCACGCACACTTTCGGCCGGAAGCACTACCCGACGAAGCTCAGCCCCTTTCACCGACGGGAGTTCGTAGTGCTCGGCAAGGCGTTGGTTGAGGAACCCGTCAGGCGAGCGGACCAGCTTGGCAACGCCGAGATCCCGCGCGATCAAATCGCGGACGAACGCGCGGGTTTCACCAATAATCGATTCGTGCAGCAGACCGTCCTGCTTGCCGTTGTGGTAGTTAACGAAATACTCAGGATAGAGATCGCGATCCGGCGTGGTCGCTTCGATCTCGCGGAGATTCAGCCAGTGATCGGTGAAGTCGTCGATGAACGCCTCGAAACGCGGCGAAGCGATCAGGCGCTCGGCTTCCCGGCGAAGAACGCTTGGTTTTGATAGCTCACCTTTCGCCGCCAGATCGCGGAGCGCGGCGTCCGGCGAAGTCCGCCACAGAAAATACGAAAGCCGTGACGCCAACTCGAAATCATCCAGCAGCTGCTGGTTTTCGACGAGAAAAAGAAAATCAGGCGAGCACAAAACCGCGCGGTGCGCCGCGTTCATCGCCAGCTCAAAGCATTCGCCTTGTTCGAGCCGCGTCCTGACAAGCGCAAAATACTTGTCGACTTCGGTATCGGCAACCGGTCGTCGAAACGCGCGGCTCATGAACGTAGTCAGCTGCGCCTTGGCGGCGTCATCTTCGGTCGGCTGAACTGTCAGCGGATCTTTCAAAGTCACGTACCCGCGAACCGGCCGACGGATCGACTCCGGCACTCGCGCTGACGTCGCGACCTCAGCCGCAGGCGCGAGTTCCGCATCGCCATAGAGCAAGCGGTGTCCATCCGGCGGCCAGCTTTCGATGAGCGGCCCTGTGATTTCGACCGGCATTACGACCAACGCTGGACCTACGCTTGGAATCGGCGGTTTGGGATTGCTGATCGCATGCCATCCCTCCGGAATGTTCTCTTTCTTGTCCGGCAAATAAACGCTGTAGCCCGAATCGATCCGAACCTTCGCCATTCGATAAGGCGCGACGATGATCGTTTCGTTGCGTTCGAAATAACGCGTCAGTTCGATCGAAGCTGGCGTATCGAAATAAGCATCGTAATAACCAATTAACTCGCGCCGTTTTCCGCCCGCAGCGATCCAGACACTGTAAATCAGATCCTCGCCATCCGTCGTATCGCGCGCTTCAGTCGTAATCCTAACCTTGTATCGTCCAGGCGTCTGTTTGGTCAGCGCCGCGAACTGGCGCATGTAAGCCGGAACCTCGATGTGAGTCGGGCCGAAGAAATGCAGATTTTCGCCGCGGAAATTGCACAGCAACTGGTTATGCGCGTGCCCATTGAATGGCTTTTCCGCTTCATCTGTATAAGAGAATCGATGCGTCTTCGTTTCAGGTCGAGCCTGCCGAACCGTCGCGTCCTGCAACCCGCGATCGGCCGCCGCCATGTACTGCTGAATGTGGACCGGCGAGATGCTCAGCGCCCCCGTGTTATTGCTGAATCCGTCGGCCAGATCATCTTCCGGCAAAAGATCCAGCAGCCGGGTTTGGATCCCTAACAGATCACGAATCGTGTTTTCGTATTCGAGCCGATTCAGCCGCCGCGTTCTCACCCGACCACCATCGGCGCGCCCCGTTTTGGCTTGATCGCTGAACGCTACCCGCAATGCTTGGAGCACGGACGATCGCTCCGCAGGCGCCGGTTGGTCTTTTTCCTTCGCTGGCGGCATTTCGCCGTTCTGCACGCGTTCGAGGACGCGGGCCCAGAGCTTGTGATTCGATTCGTCTGCGAGATTCGCGGAAAGCAGATCGATCTGAAAATCGCCCTTGGCGGAGACGTCGTCATGGCACTCGATGCAGTGCGTTTCCACGAAGCGCAACGGCTCCGGCCCGACCTCAGCAGCTGCTGAAGCGCAGGTCAGGCAGAGCGAGCAAAGAATTAGCGTTCGAGCGAGATTCACAGAGCCAAAAACGGCAGGAACGGTCTCAATGTTTCCGATTAGTTTCGCTGAATTGCATCGGTCAACTGTTCGGGCGCAGCTCTTGTTCTAACTCTTTGCGGTCGGCGTAATTTCTCGCTTTGATGCGATGATCGCGTTTGGAGCGGCGTTCAGTCGTCATCTGGCTGCGTTTGCGGCGAGTCTTGAGCTTCTCGATTTCCTCATCCAGGCGAAGAAATCCATTGTAGCGATCCGCATCGAGTTTGCTGTTTTCAACCGCCGTCCGAATCGCGCAGCCCTTGTCGGATCCGTGTTTACAGTCGTGAAATTTGCACTGCATCGCGAGCTCCGCGATGTCCATAAACTGTTCACGCAGGATTTTTTCGTTAGTCCACATCTGGACTTCGCGAATCCCGGGATTGTCGATCAAGATGCCGCCGCCGGGCAAAATCACCACTTCGCGAGCAGTCGTCGTGTGTCGGCCTTTGCCGGAAACCTCGTTCACCTCGCCCGTCACCTGCCATTCCTCGCCACCAAGCAGTTGGTTAACGATGCTCGACTTCCCTACCCCGCTCGACCCGACAAACGTGAGCGCGATCCCACGTTTTAGATAGTTCTGAACGGCCTCAACCCCGCCGCGATCGGCAGCCGTGGTGATGTGCACTTCGGCATCATTGCTAAGCTTCGTAATCGCCTCGGCGGCCTCATTATTCTGCTCAGCTGAGAAGAGATCGGCTTTATTGACGAGCACAACTGGTTTGGCTCCGCTACGAGCGATGATCGTAAAATATCGCTCCATCCGCCTCAGACTGAAATCGGCTCCGGCGTCCGTGACGACGACGACGACTTGAACGTTAGCCGCGATGACCTGCTCTTCCGAGGTATCGCCAGGTGCCTTTCGCGAAAAGCAGCTTTGGCGGTTGAGCCGCGCGCGAATCACAGGTTCATCGACATCCTTTCCAGTATCGATCGCCGCCCAATCGCCGACCGCTGGAAGTTCGGCATTGCAGCTCGCGTCTTGATAAACTTTGCCGCTCATCACGACTTCAAGCTCCTCACCACCGTCCAGCAGCGCACCGTAGCTGATCTTATTATCGCGAATGAGTCGGCCCGGCTTCCATTGCTTTTTGTGAAACGGCTCAAACTCGACCTCGAAGGTCTCGTTCCAACCCATGTCTCCGAGCGTCAATGGCATGCGGCGGCGGTTTTCATTCTTGAACGTTTCATCTTCACTCTGAATAGCCAAAAATGAGCGATTGCGCAATCTTTCCTCGCAGTTGAGTCCAGCAGCTGCTGGAGAAAGCGGCGAATGATGGTCCGCAAAGGGCCTCCGTTTGATTCGGAGTATCGACGCGAGGGGATCTCAACTTACTGGGACGCCGACGGCAAGGTGATTTCGTCAGGCCAATACAAGGATGGGGTAGCCGAGCCCAAGTGAAATCCCGCCGCTCAGCCGGTCCTCGAAGAGAAACGCTTCTGCGATTGCGTCCGCCTCTTTCAAGGGGTTGAGTCGGCCAGCTTCCAGCCGATTGAGAGCACTTTTATCCCAGCTTATTTCCTTCATCATGAGCGCCTTGAGCATCGGGCGATACGGTCTTGTCGTGATCGGCTTGTCAGGCGTGCTGTCAGCTCAAGAAGAACATCGAATCAGCGAAACTCCGATTCAAGATCAAGCAGGAGCCGTTCCTGAACCTGTGACTGACGGCGACTTTGAGGCTCTAAAAACTCACTCGCCATTTCTTCGCTCGTTGGGGCCATCGAATTCGATGATTCTCACGGCTACGGCGCGCATTGGGGAAACTCTTTACGTTTCCATTTTCGACACCGAAACGACGGAATCGCAGTTGATTTCGGTTTCAGAAAATCGAGAAGGATGGCAGCTGCTGGGTGTTCAAGGGGATGAAACCGATCTCGAATCCTTGACGGCGAAGGTCCAGTTGAACGGCGGTCAGGTGATTTCCGTTCGTTACCAGAAACGAGAGCCGAATTTCTCCAAAAGGAAGCCAGGCAGCACGGGATCGACTAAGTTGAGTTCTTCTCAAATGAACGAAGCCAAGAAAGCGGCAGCGAAATACAAAGAGGGGTTTTCGGCCGATGGTTATCCGAGGCAGCCCCCTCCAGAAATCGTGAAAAAGCTTTCCAAGATGAGCGCACAGCAGCGGGAATCCATAAATCGGGAAATGATCGAACTGCGCAATCGCGGGCTTGGGATGGAGGAGCGGCGGAGAATCTACGATCAGAAAGTCGATCGTGCGTCTCAGGGTCGCCGGTAAAATCAAGCTTCCCAATAAAATTTGAACGATGTCAGACCGACGAACTTTCCTCAAAAAAGGCACCGCAGTTGCCGGAGTCGCCACAGCAGCTGCTGACCTGACAAATGCTCAAGCTCAGTCGAAAACGGGCGTTCCGGGCTACGCGTATCGACTTCCTAAGTTCAAGACCGGTAGCCGGCTTCTTTTCCAGGGCGATTCGATCACCGACATGAAGTGGGGGCGCAATCAAAGCGACCGAAATCACTACCTCGGCCACAGCTACGTTTATCTCATCGCGGCTCGGCTTGGCGTGGATTTGCCTGAGGCGAAACTGGAAATCTTCAATCGCGGAATGAGCGGCCACAAGGTCGGTGACCTGCGAGCGAGGTGGGAAAAAGACGCGATCGAGATGAAACCGGATGTGCTTAGCATTCTGATCGGCATTAACGATGTCGGGCGCAATCCAAATGGTATCGACATCAAAACATGGGAAGCCGATTATCGATTCCTGCTCGAAAGCAGCCGCGCAGCGAATCCGGATCTGAGGATCGTTTTGCTGGATCCGTTTGTTCTGGCTTCAGGGAAGCTTGCGGACCCAGCGGCGTTTAAAAAATGGAGAGATCAAGTCGAGCGCTTGATTCCAATCGTCGGCCGTTTGGTTGAGGATTTTAATGCGGTCCACGTGAAAACTCAGGAGATTTTCGATGCGGCCGCGGCTGCAGTGAATCCTGAGCAGTGGATCTGGGACGGCGTCCACCCGCTGCCTCAAGGCCACGAACTGATCGCACGAAACTGGCTTCAGGAAGTCAGTGGGCGCTGGGGCTGATCTTCATGGTTTGGCGACGTAATTCGGATTCGGGCGCGGCAATTTCGCGCCATCGGCTTTGAGCTGCTCGACGAGCAAGCGGTCGAGTTCCTTTACCTTTTCCGGCATGGTTTCGGCCAGATTGTTGGCTTCGCTGAGATCGTTTTTGAGATCATAAAGTTCGTGGATACCTGTCCAGAATTTGATCAGCTTGAAGTCGCCTCGGCGAATAATCGAATACGGTCCAGGCGCGTGGCGATAGTGCGGAAAGTGCCAAAAGAGTGAATCTCGATCCAGCTGAGCTTCTCCGCCAGATTCGAAATGACCGACAAGCGACAATCCGTCGATTTCACGGTCGTCCGGCGGCGCTACACCTGCGATTTCCAGAATCGTCGGGAAGAGATCAACAGAGCAGACGGGCGTATCCGAAACTTTGCCCGCCGGAACGATTTTTGGCCAACGAACAAGGAACGGAACACGAATTCCACCCTCATAAGAATAACCTTTTCCGCTGCGCAACGGCGCGTTGTCCGTTGGTCCGTTCTTGTTGTCTAGCCCGCCGTTGTCGCTGGTGAAAATCACAACTGTGCGATCGTCAATCCCGAGTTCTTCCAGCAAATCAAGAACCTGCCCCGTTGAATCGTCGACCGACTCGACCATCGCAGCGTACTTCGAATTTTTCTGCGTTTTTCCAGGATTGGCCGCGTACTTTTCGGCCACCTCTGGAATCGCCTGAATCGGCGTGTGCACAGCGTAGTGAGCGATCTGAAGGAAGAACGGCTCGTCCTTCCATTCGCGAATCAACGCCTCAGCTTCGTCTGCTTCGCGATGCGTCAGGTACTCGCCCGGCTTCCGACCCGGCAGGTTATGAATCCCGTTGCGGATCGACTCGTGCTTGCCTTTCGGATTGTTGAACGGATCAAAATACGAAGGCGGCTGACCATAATCGCAACCACCGCGATTCTCGGCGTATCCCTGCCCTTCAGGAAACCACGCCTCGTCGCCCAAATGCCACTTACCGATATAACCGGTCTGATAATCTTTCGCCGCAAGCGCCTCGGCGATCGTGACCTCCTCGTGCTCCATCCAGAACGGATTCGGTGGACACAGCAGCTGCTGGTTTTTGCTTCCGACGTATTCGGTCGGATTCTTTTCAGGAGTTCCAAGCGCGCCACGTTGGAAAAGCGATCGAATCCAATCGGTCACACCGATCCTATGAGGGTAACGACCTGTCTGGGCCGCAGCCCGTGTGGGCGAGCAAACAGCGCAGGCAGCATATCCGTTCGTGAAGCGGATTCCCTCCGTGGCAAGCCGATCGATGTTCGGCGTTTTGTAGAAATCCGAACCTTGGCAGCCGAGATCCATCCAACCGAGATCATCGACAAAAATCAGGACGATATTTGGCGGCCGTTCCTGAGCTTGCGCGAGTGGAGAGATCGCGAACATCGCGATAAGAATGGCCAAGGGCTTGATCGACATGCGAAGACGAAAGAGCCGAGAAGCCAGTCCGACAATCAATTTTCCAAAAGCACTTTTCCCGTATTTGTTCTCACGAGTCCGACCTCTTGAATCAACTGAACAGACTGATGAAATCACCCCTGGATCGACGAGTTTTCTTACGCGGAGCCGGCGTCGCGATTGCCTTGCCCGTGCTCGAAGCGATGACCCCGCTCGCCCGAGCAGCTGCTGGTCCGCAGCGGCCGGTGAAACGCTTCGTTTGCCTCTCAAACAACTACGGCGTTTACCAGAAAGCTTTCTTTCCTGACCCGACTCAGACCGACGCAGGTTTTGAAATGCCGGAAACTTTGAAGTCCCTCGAGCCGCATCGAAAAGACGTCACGGTGTTCTCAAATCTCGACCACGGATTCACCGGCGGGCATCAGGGCGTGCCCGTGTTGCTGAGCGGAGTTCGGCCGGTGCTGGCTCACAATTTTCCGGAGGGAAATATCAGCCTGGATCAGAAATTGGCCGAGTTTCATGGTTCGGCAACGCGGTTTCCATCGATGACTCTCGGCTGTCGCGAACGCAATTTGCTTAGCTTCACGCGAACCGGTGTTCAGGTTCCATCAATCGATTTGCGAGCTGCTTATCGAGCGATGTTTTTCGAAGATTCGGCTGAACACAAAGCGTCAGCCGCCGACCGATTCAAGCGGCACAACAGCATTCTCGATGTGGTGCTGGACCAGGCGAAAACGCTCAATCGCGAACTCGGCAAGCGCGATCAGGAGAAGCTCGAGGAGTATTTTGACTCGGTCAGGACGCTTGAGAAAAAGATCGTTCAGCAGGAGCCGTGGATCGGCCAGCCGAAGCCGAAAACTGAGGTTAAAGAGCCGAATCCCGGCAACGGAACGGAGGAGCAATTGAAGGCGACGGTCGAGATCATCGCCCTTGCCTTGCAGACCGATTCAACGCGCGCGATCACGCTTTCGAGCGGCTTCGCGAACGGCGATTTTGGGCTCAACGGCGGCTACCACGGGTTCTCGCATCACGGCGAGCGCGATGAGCCGGTGGCGGCTTTGAAGAAGATTGAAGGGTTTCAAATCTCGATGATGGCTTACCTCATTGAGCTTTTGAAGGCGCAGGACGATCCGATAAACGCCGATGGCGGCTCCCTGTTTGATCACACTTCAATCCTGTTCGGCTGCGGGATGGCGACCGGGACGCACTCGACGAGAAACCTACCCCTGGTCCTCGCGGGAGGCGGGTTCAAGCACGGTGAACACCGCGTTTATCCGGAGCCTGACAGCCAACGAATTCCGGCGGCTAACCTGCTGTTGTCGATTTTGCAGAACGCGGGTTTGGAGATCGACAATTTTGGTTCGAGCAGCGGAACTTTGAGCGGACTCGAGTGGAAAGGCGCGTGATGAAAAATCGTCTTGTCGCCCTTTGCATTCTGGGTATCGGAATGATGGCGAATGCGGCTACGCCGGCTTCGTTAGATCAGCTTCGACCCTTTCTCGAAAAGCACTGCTTCGATTGCCACGGAGCTGAGAAGCAGAAGGGCGATTATCGCTTCGACAAGATTGGAAGCGACCTAACACAAGTCGAAAACCTCGAAACCTGGCAGAATATTCTCGACCAGCTCAATCTCGGCGAGATGCCGCCTTCGAAGCGCCCGCAACCAGCAGCTGCTGAGTTCGAGCCGGTTGTCGAAGCGTTGACCGGGATCCTCGCCAAGGCTTATGAAAGCGCTCGAACCAACAGCGGAGCGACCGTTCTTCGGCGGCTCAACCGGCACGAATTGAGGAACACTCTGCGCGATCTGCTTTACCTCGAAGGAGCCGCGTTTCGTCCAGATCAAGCGGGATCGAAGCTAACGGACAACAACGGAAACGGAAGCGTCGAGCGCACCGGCGATGATCCGCTTCGATTCTTTCCAGACGACGAAGAGGAAGACGGATTTTTCAATATTGGCGATCGATTGGTGATGTCGGACTTTCTGCTTAAGCTGACTCTGAGCGCGGTTGAGGAAACGTTGACGCAGGCGACTCATCTCGAAGCTAAGCCCGAAATTGAAGCGCGAACTTTCGCCGGGCATCTGGTCAAGGGTCGGCGAAACGGCGAACATCTGATTGAATTTGCGTCACGCGAAGTGAACCCGGATTTTGATCTGATCGCCCAGGGCTACGAGCGCTACGGCCGGCTTTCAGCGAGTGATCTTCAGCGAGGAGTCGGCGTTTCGGCGCGCCACCGAATCACCGTCGAAGTCTCGGCGCACAACGCGGATCATCCTTGGGGCGAGATGATCGAATTGCGAGAAAGCGATCCATTCCAGCTTTGTCTTAACATCGCAGACACCAAGAATGGAGGAATCGAAGGGCCGACCTCGACGCCGCTCGCGCTGTGGTCGATTCCGGCCGACGGGATTGCACGAGTTTTCACCCACGAAGTCTGGATGGACGAAACGTGGACGCCGTGGATCGGCTGGGAAAACGGCCCGCACGACCGCGCGTTCCGCTCTGAGGCCATTGTCGAAAAATACCTGCCTGATAAGTTCAGCCCGCGCCCTGACAAACAGACAAACAAGGAGGCTCACGATCAGTGGCCGCTTGAGATGACTCGGCGATTACACGAAGGCGGTTACGCCGGTCCGCATCTTCGAATTCATTCGCTGACGGTCGAGCCACTCATCGAAATCTGGCCGCCGCGCAGCCACTCCGCGCTCTACGGAAGTAGCTCGGGCGAGATCGAAGAAATCCAGCACCTGCTGAAGGCTTTTGCCCAGCGCGCCTTTCGTCGTCCGGTCGCGCCGGAAGAAATTGCGCCTTTTGTGGATCTCGTGCGCAGCCAACTGGAAGGTCCGGAAATTGAGATCCTCACAGCGATCGAAAATCTCCGCTACCGCGTTTTTGAAGGGGAATGGAGCAAATTGCCGGAATTCAAAACGCTTGAGCCGATTTCGAAAGGAGAGCTTCCTAACGGATTGCTCGACATTGGAATTTCCAAGCGAACTGAGAAATACGGAATCGTTTTCGAAGGCAAAATCACAGCACCAAGAGCAGGCGATTACGTTTTCGAAATGGCCTCAGATGACGGCGCACGAATCCTGGTCGACGGCGAAAAAGTGCTCGAGCACGACGGACTGCACGGCGCTCAACACAAGAAAGGCGTCGTAAATCTGGAAGCCGGCGAACACTCGATTCGAGCCGAGTATTTTGCTTTCGGCGCTCCGAATAGTTTTCGGGCAGGCTGGTCTGGACCGGGTTTTGAACTCGCCGATCTTTCGCCAACGAGCTTGCGCCCATCGAAGCCGAATCAGCCGGATCGCCAAGCCGTCCCAACGTATTTTCGGGCGATGCAAGACGGCTATGCGGCGATTCTCTGTTCGCCTCAATTTCTTTACCTTCGAGAGGACCCCGGCGATCTAAGCCAGCACGAAATCGCCTCACGGCTTAGCTATTTTCTTTGGTCGTCGATGCCGGATGAGCAGCTTTTTGAATCAGCAGCTGCTGGCCACCTGACAAAGCCAGAAATCCTGGCTGAACAAGTCGAACGCATGCTCAGCGATCCGAAAGCTCAGGCTTTCGAGCGGCATTTTCCGTCGACTTGGCTTCGCCTCGATAAGCTGGGCAAGATGCCGCCCTCGGGAGGTGATTTTCAATTCTACAAGAACTTGAAAGTCGAGCCGATGCTCCTGAAGCAGGTAACGACTTACTTCGGCGAAATTCTCGAAACGAACGGCGATATCGGAGCCTTCATCGATTCCGACTATGCCTACGTGAATCAGGTTCTCGCCAAATGGATTTACAAACGCGAGGACATCCGCGGCGCTCGGTTTCGCAAAATCGCGCTCACAGATCCGCGACGTGGCGGGATTTTTACGTTGCCTGGGATCATGACCGCGACGGCGAACGGAGTCGATACTTCGCCAGTCGTACGAGGTGCCTGGGTTCTTGAGAACCTGCTAGGAACTCCTCCACCACCGCCTCCGCCCGACGTCGAGCCCCTCGCGACCGATACGCGGGAAGCCCAAACGATTCGCGAGCAGCTCGACCTCCATCGCAAGCACGAAGCCTGCAACAGCTGCCATCGCAAGATCGACCCGATGGGCTTTGCGTTCGAAAATTTCGACGTCGTCGGTCGCTGGCGAGATCAATACAAAGGAGTGCGCGAGCCGATCGACTCAAGCGCGACGCTTTCGAACGGCGAGGAGATCGCCGACATCGTGGAGTTCAAGAAAATGCTGGTCGCCCGCAAGCCGCAGGTGATTCGTTGCCTAACCGAAAAAATGCTGACTTACGCAATCGGACGGCAACTGGAACCGGCCGACCGCGGCGAAGTCGACAGAATTGTTGCTGAGCTGAATCGGGAAGGCGATGGGCTGCGCGATCTTGTTCATCTCATCGCCCAGAGTGAGGTTTTTCGAACGAAATGAATTGGACGAAATTCCGCGAAGGCGATACTGCGAGGGATGAAAAACCTGCTCGCTCGGCTCACTGCCGTCTTGGCTCTTCTGACGCCTGTCCTGGCTAACGCGGATCGCCCGAATCTGATCTACATCATGCTCGATGACGCTGGCTACGGCGATTTCAGCTGCTACGGCCAGAAGAAATTCCAAACGCCAAACATCGACCGACTCGCGAGCGAAGGCCTGAAGTTCACCGATCACTATGCGGGTTCGACCGTTTGCGCGCCGACGCGTTGCGTTTTGATGACCGGAGTCCACACGGGCCATGCTTATGTTCGTGGAAATCGCGAAGTCAAACCCGAGGGCCAAGCTCCGATGCCAGCTGACATCGTGACGCTGCCGCGCCTGCTCAAAAAAGCTGGCTACGCGACGGGCGCGTTTGGAAAATGGGGCCTCGGCGCACCGGGCTCTGCCAGCGATCCGGCTGAGCACTTCGACATGTTTTTCGGCTACAACTGCCAGCGCGAAGCTCACACGTACTATCCAGATCATCTCTGGAAAAATCGCGAGCGAGTCCACTACGATGGGAAAACTTACGCTCACGATCCAATCATGGGCGAGGCTCTGGAGTTCGTTCGCGATCACAAAGACGAGCCGTTTTTCGTCTACCTGCCGATCACGATTCCTCACGCCGCGATGCACGTTCCCGAGGAGTACGCAGCGCCGTTTCGCAAAAAGTGGCCGCAGTTCGAGGACAAAATCGGCAAATACAGCGGTCCGGAGGTGAAAAATCCGATCGCGGCGTTCGCCGGAATGATGGTGAAAGTCGACGACGGAGTCGGGCAGCTGCTGGATCTGCTGAAGGATCTGGAGATCGACGAAAACACCCTGATTCTGTTCTCGAGCGACAACGGACCACACAGAGAAGGCGGGCACGACCCGGTGTTTTTCGACAGCAACGGTCCGTTCAAAGGCTTCAAGCGCGATCTCTACGAAGGCGGAATTCGCGTGCCACTGCTGGCGCGCTGGCCAGGCGTGATCGAGGCGGGCCGGACCAGCGATGTCGCCTCCGCGCATTGGGACATGCTGCCGACATTCTGCGAACTGGCCGAAGCGGATATCCCGGAAAAAATCGACGGAATCTCGCTGGTCCCAACCCTGACCGGCAAAGGCGATCAGGCAAAGCACGACTATCTTTATTGGGAGTTTTTCGAGCGTGGCGGCCGACGCGCGGCGCGGTTCGGGAATTGGAAGGCCGTGCAGTTGGGCGTGAACAAAAATCTCAACGCGCCGATCGAAATCTACGACCTGGTGGCGGATCCCGGCGAAGAAAAAGATCTCGCAGCCGAGAAGTCGGAGCTCGTCGCCCGCGCGAAGGTGATTTTCGAGGAAGCGCACGAAGACACTCCGCTCTGGAAGTTCGGGCCGAAATAAGGAACGCCTCGGCCTGAATTCGGCGCAGAAAACACGCCGAAAATCGTCCTTTTGCCTCGCATCTCTGCGAAGATTTTCGGACGTCGGAAAAAATGAATCGAAGGCGAAGAAAGTTCTTTTAATTACGGAATTTATGGAAATTATAGATCCATGCGGATCCCTGATTTCCTCAAATTCAAGCGCACAAACTCCGCTCGCGGCTCCTCATCGATCAAGACGGTCTACACGGTCGGAATCATCGGCTTGTTGGTAAAAGTGGTCATCCCGATCGCCGGAGCAGCGGTCGAACAGGCAGACAACGTTCGGGATAGCGCAAACGCTCGCTCGGCGATCAGCGTTTGCTCGACGGCTCGCGCAGCGGGGCTGAATTTCGAAGATGACAACGGCAACGTCCTCGCGACGCTGATCCGACTTTCCAACGGCGAAGTGGTGGAAAGAGGCGTTTTCCGCGGCAGCGTGTTCCAACTGCCGATGGGCGTGGATGAAATGTTCGCCGTTGAGGACCTTCTTGAGATCAGGCACGGCTGCCTCATGATGCGAGACCGAATTCCGGGTCAGTAGCCGACTTCTCGATCGGGCGGAGCTGAGGCCGCAAGAAAATCAATCGCTGCGGCGAAAGTTGCGGGCTCGGCTTTCACATTCCTGCTGGAATCCCTCCGGTTTTAGCCCACATTCGGCCCCCGATCGATGAAAAAGAAATCAGCGAAGAAAAAGTCCGCCAAGCCAGCAGCTGCTGGGCTCACCAAATCACCTGCGCACCGCAAATTCTCTGGCCCGATGCTCGACGGCCCGGACCGCGCGCCTAGCCGTGGAATGCTTCACGCCGTTGGGTTCACGCGGGAGGATTTCGAGAAATCGCAGATCGGGATCGCGTCAACCTGGAGTCAGGTCACGCCCTGCAACGTCCACATTGACAAGCTCGCTGCCGAGTCGTCCAAAGGCGTCAACGCGGCTGGCGGAAAAGCTGTGATTTTCAACACGATCACGATTTCTGACGGGATCTCGATGGGGACCGAAGGGATGAAATATTCGCTCGCATCGCGCGAAGTGATCGCGGATTCGATCGAGACCGTCGCGGGTTGCGAAGGGATGGACGGCATCGTCGCGATCGGCGGCTGCGACAAAAACATGCCTGGCTGCGCGATGGCTCTGGCACGGCTTAATCGGCCGGGAATCTTCGTTTACGGCGGGACGATCCAGCCTGGCTGCTACAAGGGCAAGGACGTCGACATCGTCTCGATTTTCGAAGCGGTCGGCAAGCATTCGGGCGGGCTGATCGACGATGAGGAGCTTCAAGGCGTGACCGAATCGGCGATTCCAGGTGCAGGCAGCTGCGGCGGGATGTACACGGCCAACACGATGGCGACTGCGATCGAGGCACTCGGAATGAGCTTGCCAAACAGCTCGGCACAGGCGGCGATCGGCGATGAAAAGATGATGGACTGCTTCGACGCCGGAGCGGCGGTGATGAACATGATCGCCAAAAACATCAAGCCGCGGGACATCATGACTCGGAAGGCGTTTTTGAACGCGATTACGGTCGTGAATGCGGTCGGCGGATCGACCAATGCGGTCTTGCACCTCCTCGCGATGGCGCATTGCGCCGAAGTTAAGCTGAGCCTCGACGACTTCACGAAGATCGGCAAAAAGACCCCGATTCTTGCCGATCTCAAGCCTAGCGGAAAGTACATGATGCAGCGCTTGATCGATATCGGCGGCACAAGGCCGCTGATGAAAATGCTGCTCAAAGAAGGGTTGCTGCACGGTGATTGCATGACCGTGACCGGCAAAACCGTGGCCGAAAATCTCAAGGGCGTGAAGGCCGGTTACCCGAAAGGGCAGGACGTGGTTCGCAGCTTCAAAAATCCGATCAAGAAAGAGGGTAACTTGGTTATTCTCAGCGGAAACCTCGCTCCCGAAGGTGCCGTGGCGAAAATCACGGGCAAGGAAGGCGAAAAATTCGTCGGCACGGCCCGCTGCTACGACACCGAGGAGAAGGCGATGAAGGCAATTCTCGGCGGCAAGGTCAAAAAAGGCGACGTGGTCGTGATTCGGCGCGAAGGCCCGAAGGGCGGCCCTGGAATGCGCGAAATGTTGGGGCCGACTGGCGCGATCATGGGCCGCGGTCTTGGTCAGGACGTTGCGCTGATCACCGACGGAAGGTTTTCAGGCGGGAGCCACGGATTTGTCGTCGGCCACATCACGCCGGAAGCGGATCTCGGAGGGCCGATCGGGCTGCTCAAGGACGGCGATGAAATCACGATCGATGCAAAGAAGCGCAAGATTGACGTGAAACTCAGCAAAGCCGAATTGAAGCGCCGCAAAACCGCGTGGAAAGCACCGAAGCCACGCTATAAAAAAGGCGTGCTCGCGAAATACGCCAAACTCGTCAATTCAGCCTCGAAGGGCGCGGTGACGGATCTGGATTTGGATCTCTGATCTGGCGATGCCGCGCAGCCGCCTCCGATGAATCGAGACCACCGCCTTGCCTTCCCTGAATTCCATATGGGATTTACGAAAAAATCGCGTGTGTTTTTTGAATCCGCCAGTATAGGCAACGGCGATCAGCCTTAAAGTATGAGGTTGATCAAAATATATTAGTAGACACAAATCAAATGGCTCAAGGAACGATCAAAAAAATTATCACTGACAAAGGCTTCGGATTCATCGCTGGCGATGGAGACGACCTTTTCTTCCACCACTCCGCAGTTGTCGGAGAATTCGATGACCTTCAGGAAGGCGATAAAGTGGATTACACCCTCGGACGCGGACAAAAAGGTCCATGCGCTGAAAACGTAAAACCTGCATAGTTCTCAGGAAGACTTTCAAGTTTTGGAGGTGAGTTCGGGATTTCCCGGGCTCACCTTCTTTTTTGTACCTGCCCTGCGATGCTTCAGGGGCCTACTCAGTCCGCAGAGCACTCCGATCTCACGCAAAAATCCCGTGAGCGACCTCACCGTAGACATCAGTTAATCGAAAGTCTCGCCCGGCGTAGCGATGAGTGAGCTGGAGATGGTCGATCCCCAGCAAGTGCAGAATCGTCGCGTGCAGATCGTGCATGTGGACCTTGTCCTTCACCGCGTAGTAGCCAAATTCGTCCGTCTCGCCGTAAGCGAAACCGCTCTTCACCCCGCCGCCCGCGAGCCACATCGTGAAGCCCTGCGGATTGTGATCCCGACCGTTATCGCCCTGGACGATCGGCGTCCGGCCAAACTCGCCGCCCCAGACGATAAGCGTGTCATCGAGAAGCCCGCGCTGCTTCAAATCAGTCAGCAAACCCGCGATCGGCTTGTCGGCCTTCGCTGCGTTCTTTTCGTGCCCGCCCTTCAAATTCGAGTGCTGATCCCACTCGTTCGGCGTGTTAACCTGGATGTAGCGCACGCCTGCTTCGGCAAATCGGCGCGCAAGCAGACACTGCCGACCGTAGTTGTCCGTCGGCTCCTCGCCGATCCCGTAGAGCGCTTTGATGTGATCCGGCTCATCGGCAATGTCGATCACCGGCGGAGCGGCTGACTGCATCCGATAAGCAAGCTCCATCGACTGAATCATCCCCTCAACAAGCGGATTCTGCGTCCTCGCATGATGCTCGCGATTCATCTTCTGCAGAAACGCCAGCTTCTTCGATTGCAGATCAGGCGGAGACTTCGAATCAAGAAAACTGAACGACGCTTCGGCGTCCAGCTTCCCATTGCGGCCGATCGACGTCCCTTGATGCTCCGCTGGTAAAAACGCCGCCCCGTAATTCCTCGGTCCCCCGTGACTCGCCGATGGGCTGATGCTCACGTAACCGGGCAGATCCGCATTCTCCGTACCCAACCCGTAGCTGACCCAGGCTCCGACTGACGGACGCACCAAACTATCCGTCCCCGTGTGGAGCATGCAAACGGCCTGACCATGCGACTGGCCTTTGCTCTGCATCGAACGAATCACACAGAGATCGTCAGCCCGTTTCGCGACCTCCGGAAAAAGCTCGCTCACCCAAAGGCCTGACTCGCCGTGCTGAGCGAATTCCCAAGGCGAGCCGAGGAGCTTAGCCTTCGTCGTCGCCGTCGGATCCAGATTCTTAGCCGGCGCGAAAGGCAAGCGCTCGCCACTGCGCTTCTGGAGCTCCGGCTTGTAGTCGAACGTGTCGACATGCGAAGGCCCGCCGTGCATGAAAAGGAAAATCACCCGCTTCGCACGAGGCATGTGATGCATCTGCCCCGAGTCAGCAGCTGCTAGTCCAGAAAGCGCGAGCGAGCCGAAGCCGCAGGCGGCGCTTTGAAGGGCGCGGCGGCGTGAAAAGTCGGGAATAGAGCTTGGTAGAGTCATGAAATTCGATCCGATCAATTCACGGCTGAAAATGGGCAGTCTTTCGAATTCAACCAGCCGTGAGCAACCGTCTCACCTCGCGCAGGTCCGAGCCGAGCGCATCCGCCGAAGCCAGCGCCTCCGCCTTGTTCGCCGGTCGCAAGTAAGGCGAGTGAATCGAAATCGGGCCGCTGTAGTTTGAGCGTTTCAGCGATTGGAAGAACGCCTCGCCAACGATCCCCTCCCCCATCGGCACATTCTTCGGCTTCGCACCATCGAATACGAAGTCCTTCACGTAGACCGCCTGCACGCGCGGACGGACCAGGTTGAAGCTCACCGGCCAAGCCGAAGAACCCTCGACCATCGCGTGGCGAATATCATAAGCGATCGCGATCTCCGCCGGATCGAGATCCTTCATCAAATAATCCAGATCCCAGATCGGCCCACCGACATTCGAAGCCCCGGCGTGGTTTTGATAGACCGCAGTGAGACCGAGTTCGCGGTTCAGCGCCGCCAGATCGGCCAGCTGCGGACGGAGTTCGTCGAGCTGCGCACGGATCGGCTTCTTGAGGTCGTAACGCAGCCCCCCGAGCCGATAAATCTTGATCCCGAGCCCAGCAGCTGCTCGCAGAGTTGCCTCCGCATGCGGCTGGTCGACGCGCGCGATGCTCGTGGCCATGACCAGAATTTCCAGGTCAGTTTTCTTCAACGCGGACACCAAACCAGGCAATTCATCCGCCGCCTTCTCTGGCTCGATCCGTCCACCCTTTCGGACCGTCGCCTCGATCCCATCAAAGCCGATTTCGGCCAGCAGATCCGCCAACTCCGCAGCGCTGAGCGATTGCAGAGGCTTCTCGAAACAAGCGATCGGATTCGTAGTCTCGGGGTTGTCAGCAGAGAGCCCGAGCTTCAGTCCTGAAGCAGCGGTGACCGCAGCAGCAACGGACCGCTTGAGAAATGTTCTTCGGATCGTCGGCATGGCCCCAACTCTGAATGAACAAAGGGAATTCCGGCAAGCGAAGACTCAGCGAAATGTGACGATCGGCGATTTGTCCTTGCCGATAGGCGCAAGGTTATTGGTTATCCCTAACCTCATATTATGGATTTGCTGGAAACTCAGCGCTTCGCGATTTTCCCGAACCGAGCGGATTTTGGACGTCCGATCGAAGAGAGTCTCCAATCCGCTCCACAATCGCTTCGCGACAAGAGAATCGTCTCCTTCATCCAAGGAGGAATGCGTCGAGGTGGGGAGTCCGTTCGGTATACTACAGACCTTGAATTCGAGATCCAAAACTCTCCCGAATCATCGCAGCCCAAGGTGCCGAGTCTTCAATTCGAGGGAGAAGCACGGTGTCCCGAACCGCCGACCGGACCTTGTTGGCAGCTGAATAGGACTCGATCAATTCCAGAGTTGCTTCCGTCTCTTTGTAGTGTTTCCGACGTTGATCCATAAGCAAGCCGTCCTGATCGAGCCCAAATACTTCAATAGTAACCCTTCCTCGATGACTTCTATTTCGACGCCTTGGAATGTCTTCGTTCCACTCGACATGATTTTTCGGTTCAGTTGTGTATGGATTAATCAGCAACGGCCGCTCGCCTGTGATACTGGGATTCTGCGGGAATGCGCGTTTTCCGGGATTCGACAAGGGAAATAGATTCTGTTTATGGGCACCGTCGTTGCACTGATCACAGGCAAAGAGGAGATTTTTCCACTCGTAACTCAACCAGAAATATTGAGGTCGCTGCAGCTTATCTCCTCGCGCTTGTCTCCAGCCAGCCTTAGGCCGGAAGTGTTCGACCACGTCATGCGAAGTAGGATTCAAAGTCTCGCAGTAGGCGCACTTCCAATGCTGCGCTTTCCTCAGCGCCGATTTGACTTCGATATGCGCATAGATCGCCCGGTCGGACACGGGAGTCTCCCCAGTTTTCTGCCACTCATTCCAAAGCGCGTTCGTTGCGCCAGTAGCAGCCCGTTTGAGGCTCGCCGGGATTGGCGGACGGTTTAACTTGATCATGCTTCCACCAATTCGTGTTCCGCCTGATCCAACGCCTCTTTCAATCCGGTTAACAACTGTTGAGACGCCATCAGAGACTCCGGCGGCAGGTTCTCATCCAGCTGCGATTCGATCTCTTCCAATTCAGTTTGTTCTTTCTTAGATATCTTACTCTTTTGGCGAAGCTGAACTCGTCGTTCTACCAGTAATCTGAACTTTTCCGATCGGGGAGGGAGATCATAAATGCTCTCAAGGATTTGATCGACTCTCTAACCTGCCGCGTTTTCGGGTCCGTCAATCACTTCAACTTCTTCGAGCCCATCTTCGCGAGTCTTTCGCTTTAATATGATTAACTTCGCTTCCCCTCCAGTCGCCTGAACGACGATGGGACTGTGGGCGGAAACAATGAACTGGGTTCTTGGAAACTCAGCGCCGAGAGCGGCCATTGCCTTGCGCTGCCACCGAGGATGCATGTGCAGGTCAAACTCATCAATAATGACAATCGCCGGTCCATCATCAGGTTCATCCAAATCTGGATAGCTTTCATGCATCCGTTTGATGAAATCCGTCAACCAAGCCGCCATCGTTCGATATCCCAAAGAAAGGGATGAGAATGGCACTTCTCCCAACGGTGTGGAAAACTTTCTGGATT